>NZ_JBFAGB010000065.1:0-30884 GCF_040639875.1 Actinomadura sp. NPDC023710 | reverse complement strand
CGAGGCCGCCGGGGTCGTGGAGTCGGTGGGCGATGGTGTGACCGAGGTGGCGCCGGGCGACTTCGTGGTCCTGAACTGGCGTGCGGTGTGCGGGCAGTGCCGCGCCTGCACGCGCGGGCGCCCGTGGTACTGCTTCGACACCCACAACGCCGCCCAGAAGATGACCCTTGAGGACGGGACGGAGCTCTCGCCCGCGCTCGGGATCGGCGCGTTCGCCGACAAGACCCTGGTGGCGGCAGGGCAGTGCACCAGGGTCGACCCTGCGGCGCGGCCCGAGGTCGCCGGGCTGCTCGGCTGCGGGGTGATGGCGGGGCTCGGCGCGGCGATCAACACCGGCGGGGTCGGGCGCGGCGACTCGGTGGCGGTCATCGGCTGCGGGGGCGTCGGCGCGGCGGCCGTGCTGGGCGCCCGGCTGGCCGGGGCCGCCCGGATCATCGCCGTGGACCTGGACGAGCGCAAGCTCGCCACCGCGTCCTCCCTCGGCGCCACGCACACCGTGAACGGCGCGGAGAAGGACGTCGTCGCGACGGTGCGGGAGCTGACCGGCGGGTTCGGCGCGGACGTCGTCATCGACGCGGTCGGCCGTCCCGAGACCTACGAGCAGGCCTTCCACGCCCGCGACCTCGCCGGGACGGTGGTGCTGGTCGGGGTGCCGACCCCGGAGATGAGGCTGGAGCTGCCGCTGCTGGAGGTGTTCGGGCGGGGCGGGTCGCTGAAGTCGTCCTGGTACGGCGACTGCCTGCCCTCCCGCGACTTCCCGATGCTCATCGACCTCTACCTGCAGGGGCGCCTGGACCTGGACGCGTTCGTCTCCGAGACGATCCAGCTGGACGGCGTCGAGGCCGCGTTCGCCAAGATGCACCGGGGCGACGTGCTGCGCTCGGTGGTGGTGCTCTGATGGCCGGCGAATCCGCGGGACCGCGCGTCGACCACGTCGTCACCTCCGGCACGTTCTCGCTGGACGGCGGGACCTGGGACGTCGACAACAACGTCTGGATCGTCGGGGACGACAGCGAGGCGATCGTCATCGACGCCGCGCACGACGCCGAGGCGATCGCGGGGGCGCTCGGCGGCCGCCGGCTGGTGGCGATCGTGTCCACGCACGGGCACGACGACCACATCGACGCGGCGCCCGCCCTGCGGGCCCGCACGGGCGCGCCCGTCCTGCTGCACCCGGACGACCTGATGCTGTGGAAGCAGCGGCACCCGGACACCTCGCCCGACGGCGAGCTGTCCGACGGGCAGGTCATCACCGTCGCGGGCACCGACCTCACCGTCCTGCACACGCCCGGCCACAGCCCCGGCGCGGTCTGCCTCCACGCGCCCGCCCTGGCGACGGTCTTCTCCGGCGACACCCTGTTCAGCGGCGGACCGGGCGCGACCGGCCGGTCGTTCTCCCACTTCCCGACGATCATCGCCTCGATCCGGGAGCGCCTGCTGACGCTGCCGCCGGAGACCACCGTCCGCACCGGACACGGCGAGTCCACCACCGTCGGCGCGGAGGCCCCGCATCTTGAGGAATGGATAGCCCGCGGCCACTGACCGGGATAGTGTCCGCGGTGGCGGACAGCCGTCCAGGGCCGGGAGGGTGCGATGCGGCGCAGGGCACCGCTGGCGCTCCTGCTGTGCGGGGCCGTCGCCGGCTGCGGCCAGAGCGCGCGCGGCGCCGACGTGCCTCCGCCGACCGCGCCTCCGGCGTCGGCCCCCGCGCCCGCCGTGGACCCGCCTCCCGCGACCGAGGTCCCCACGCCCGCGACCGGCAGGCCCTCGCCGCTCGGACGGGCGGCGGGGTGGCGCATCACCACGTACTACACGGCGCTGGAAAGCCTCTACCACGGCGAGCGGAAGGCGGTGCGCGGCTGTGCCCGCTTCCACTGCTCGCACGGGAGGACCCCGCTCGGCTCCTATCCGAAGGACTTCCTCAAGGTCGTCCAGACCGAGGGCAGCGGGCGCCTCACCGAGGGGCCCGAGCGGGGCCGGTACCTGAACTGGTCGCACAGCGTCGGCTTCTGGCTGGACGACACCACCCGCGACTCGCGGGGGCGCCCGCTGCGGGCGTGGGCGTCGGCGGCGGCCGACAGGTCCGTCCTGGCGCGGGGCCGGCGGTTCGCGATCGTCGACTGCGGCAAGGACGGCAACGGCCGCGCCATCGAGGACGAGGTGTGCACGGCGTTCCGGAAGGCCCGCTGGACGGTCACCGACCTGTTCCGTCCCGGATACGGCGGCGAGGACCACGCCGACGTCTACATCGGCGAGGAGAAGGGCTCGCGGCTGGCCGGGTCGCCGTTCTACACGACGCTGCGCGGCGCCACGCTCGGGCCGTCCTGAGACGTCCGGTGACGGGGCGCGCCTAGAACGTGACGCGCTCGACCGGGCACGGCGAGGCGAGGCGGGTCGGCTGCGTCCGGCCCCGCAGCGTGACCTCGCCTCCGAGCGACCAGTGCGCCGCCTCGTCCGGCCCCGCCTCGGCGAGGATCGAACCCGCCGCCAGCACGCGCTCGGTGGTGGTCTTGGCCATGTCGGTGAGGCGGGCCGCCTCGTTCACCGGGTCGCCGATCACGGTGTACTCGAACCGCTCCTCGGCGCCGATGTGCCCGGCGACGGCCTCGCCCGCCGAGACGCCGACGGCGGCGCTCAGCGCCGGAACGTCCTCGCGCAGCCGGCGGGCCAGCTCGCGGGACGCGGCGAGCGCGCGGGCGGGCGCGCCGTCCAGCGCGAGCGGCGCCCCGAAGATCGCCAGCGCGGCGTCGCCCTCGAACTTGTTGATCCAGCCGCCGTGCGCGCCGATGACCTCGACGACCACGGCGAAGAAGTCGTTCAGCAGCCGGACGACCTCGGCCGGCGGCCGGTCGACGGCGAGCCGGGTGGAGCCGATGATGTCCACGAAGATCACCGCGACCTCGCGCGACTCGCCGCCGAGGTCGATGCCGCGCTCCACCGCGACGCGCGCGGCGTCCGCGCCGACCTGGCGGCCGAAAAGGTCGCGCAGCCGCTCGTGCTCGCGCAGCCCGGCGGCCATGTGGTTGAACCCCGCCTGCAGCAGCCCGACCTCGCTGGCGTCGTAGACGGGGACCTCGACGTCCAGGTCGCCGCGCTCGATCCGGGCGAGGCCGAGCCGCACCGACTCGACGGGGTCGGCGATGGCGCGGGCGGCGCCGTAGGTCACGCCGAGCCCGACGACCAGCGCGATGCCGCCGAGGGCGAGGACGGCGACGGCGAACTCCCGCACGGTGATCCTGGCGATGACGAACGACCCGACCGCGAGGGTGATCAGCCCGAGGATCGGGATGGCGGTGCCGAGGCCCCAGGCCAGCACGGACCGGGCGACGACGCCGGGCAGTCCCGTGCGGCGCGGCATCTCGCTGCGCAGCGCGGTGGTCACCGCGCGCCGCAGCAGCCGCTCGGTCAGCAGGTAGACGACCGTGCAGGTGGTGAGGCCGCCGAGCAGGCTCGTCAGGCCCAGCTTGACGGCGAGCAGGCCGGAGAAGGGGGCGTTGATGACGACCCAGCCGACCGTCCCGATCCCCCACAGCGTCAGGTGCAGGGCCATCAGCCGCAGCGGCCCGTACAGCAGCAGGGAGCGCTCGTGCCGGTCGGGCTCGTCGTGCCGCTCGACCATGCGCCGGACGCGGCGGAAGAACCGCTCGCCGAGGACGAGGCCGACCGGGACCGCGGCGGTGACGTAGAGGATGAAGACGATCAGGTTGATGAGCCGGAGCCGCTCGGACACCTCGCCGACGGGATCGGGGACGACGACGGCGAACGCGAGCACGACCAGCGCGCCGCCGAGGTTCGCCAGCCCGGTGGCGATCCGCACCAGGACCCTGGCCCGGTGGGCGATCTGGGCCCGGGTGTCGTCCGGGCCGCCGTCGATCAGGCGCCACAGGGGGCCGAGCACGCTTCCCGGCCGGCGCCGGGGGCGGGGGGCGGTCTCGGCCCTTTCGGTCTTCATGAGCGAGGAGATTATCCGGTCGAATCCCCCCGGGCCGCACCGCCTGTGAGCGACCTCGCCGAGGGATTGCTCACTCAGGTGCGGATCGGCTCCAGCAGCCGGTGCGGGTTGCGCAGGACCATGCTGACCGGGTCGGTGCGGCGGCGGACGCCGGGCCCGGCGTGGATCTCCAGTTCCTCCGGGGCGACGTGCCGCCCGCAGGCCGCGCACCGCCCGTCCGGGCCGATCTCGGTGCCGCAGGCGAGGTGGACGAAGACGCGGCACGGCTCGGCGGACAGGTGGTCCTCCGCCCAGCGGGCGAGGGTGTGGACGACGGGCCACAACTCCTTGCCCATCTCCGTCAGCACGTAGTCGTGGCCGTCCTTGACGAGGACGCCGGCGTCGACCAGCGACTGGAGCCGCGCCGACAGCACGGCGCGGGGGATGTCCAGGTGGACGAGGAAGTCGCTGAACCGGCGGACGCCGTAGAAGGCGTCCCGGACGATCAGCAGCGTCCAGCGCTCCCCCACGACCTCCAGCGCCCGGGCCAGCGAGCAGTCCTGCGCCGCGTAGTCCTTGCCGAGTGCCATGCCACCACAGTACCCACTGGAGGGTTCATTGATTGAACTCTCTCGTGCTACCGTCACCACGTTGAGTTCGTTCAATGAACTTGGAGACCGCATGACGACTCTGGCGACCCCCCGCGCCGCGAGCGGCGCGCCGGGCACCGCCGCCGCGCTGACGCTGCCGGCCGCGGCCACACTGCTGGCCCTGATGAACTACTGCGCCCCCGCGGCGACGCTGGCCGACACCGCGCGCGGCCTGCGCGCCGGGGGGGCCGCGCAGATCTGGCTGATGAGCTCGATCAGCCTCGGTCTGGCGGCGGCGCTGATGGCCGCGGGCAGCCTCGCCGACGACCACGGCCGCAGGCGCACCTTTGTGATCGGCGCGGTGGCGCTCGCCGTCTCCAGCGTCGCCTGCGCGCTCGCGCCCAACGCCGCGGTGTTCATCGCGGGCCGCGTCGCGCAGGGCGCGGCCAGCGCCGCCCTGCTGGTGACCGGGCTCGGCATCATCGGCGCCTCGTTCGCGCCGGGGCCGCGGCGGGCGAGGGCCGCCGGCATGTGGGGCGCGATGGTCGGCCTCGGCATCGCGCTCGGCCCCATCGCGGCGGCCGGGCTGACCGCGGCCGGCGGCTGGCGGCTGTGGTACTGGGCCACGGTCGCCGCGTCCGCGGTGCTCGCCGCGGCGGCGTCCCGCGCGCTCACCGAGTCCCGGGCCGAGCGCCCGCGCGGTGTGGACGTGCCGGGCCTGGTCACCATGAGCCTCGGCGTGGCGGCACTGGTGGCCGCGATCACCTGGGGCCGCACCGGCTGGACGGCCCCGGGCGTCCTCGCGCTGTTCGCCGCCGCGGCGGTCCTGCTGTCCGCGTTCGTCCTCGTCGAGTCGCGGCGGCGGGAGCCGATGGTCGACCTGGCGCTGTTCCGGCGGCCGGCGTTCCTGCTCTCGGTGACCGGGGCGCTCGTCACCGGGCTCGCCGTGATCGGGGTCATGACCTATCTGGCGACGATGATGAGCCTGGTGATGGGCCTGTCCCCGATCGCGGCGGCGCTGGTGCTGGCCATCTGGTCCGGGCTGTCGTTCCTCGTGGCCTTCCAGGCGCACCGCCTGCCCGCGCGGCTGCCCGTCCGGCGGCTGCTGGCCGCCGGGTTCGCGCTCGCCGGCGTCAGCGAGCTCACGCTGGCGGGCCTGAGCCCGGACGCGCACTGGTGGCGGCTCGCCCCGGGCCTCGCCGCCGCCGGCGTCGCGAGCGGCCTGACCAACGCGATGCTGGCCCGGCTGGCCGTGGAGAGCGTCCCCGCCGACCGCGCGAGCATGGGCGCCGGCGCCAACAACACCGCCCGCTACATCGGCGCGTCGCTGGGCGTGGCGATCGTCGGGGCGATCGCGACGGGTTCCGGGCACGACGCGGCCTCGCTCGCGCACGGCACGAACGTCGCGATGGTCGTCTCGGCCGTCACCGCCCTCGCCTACGCCGTCCTCGCCCTGGTGATCCGGGAGCGGGCCCGGACCTCCTGAACCCCGTCAGGCGAGCTCCTCGATGAAGGCGGCCAGCTGGGTCAGGTTCCGGCACTCGTACATGGGGAGGAGCTCGCCGTAGCGGGACGCGGCGGAGTCGCCGGTGTCCCATTGGGCGCGCGGCTCGGGGTTGAGCCAGTAGGCGTGCCGGGCCCGGTCCGCCATCGACCGCACGATCGGCAGGGACAGCTCCCCGTAGTTGGACCGGGCGTCGCCGAGGATCAGCAGGGACGTCCTGGAGGTGACGGCGTCGCGGTACCTGTCGTCGAACACCTTGAAGGCGTGGCCGTAGTTGGACCGGCCCGTGATCCACACGAGGTCGGCCTCGGCGGCGAGGCGGGTCATCGCGCCGGTGATGTCCGCGCCCGGCGCGAAGTACTTGGTGATCTCGTCGGTGGCGTCGATGAACGCGAACGCGCGGACCTTGCTGAACTGCTCCCGCAGCGCGAACGTCAGCAGCAGCGTGAAGTGCGCGAACGCCGACACCGAGTCGCTGGCGTCGCACAGCACCACCAGCTCGGGCCGGTGCGGGCGCCGCGGCCGGTGATGGGTGGTGAGAGGCACTCCCCCGCTGGCCAGGGACGCGCGGACCGTGCGGCGGAAGTCGAGCCGGCCCCGCCGCCCGTGGCGCTGCTTCTGCACGAGCCGGGACGCCAGCTTGCGCGCCAGCGGATACACCTCGCGGCGCAGCGCCTCCATCTCGGCGCGGGTCGCGCCGGCGAAGTCGAGCCGTTCCAGCGGCGGGCGGACGGCGATGCGGGCGGTCCGCTCGACGCCGGTGTCCTCGGCGATGCGGCGCCGCACCTCGCCCGCGACGAGGCCGGAGAAGCGGGCGATGCGGTCGCGGAACGTCCGGCGCGCGACGCGCTCGGCCATGCCGCCCCGCTCCCGCCCCGCCAGGACCGACTCCAGCAGCCGCGCCATCAGGGTCTCGGGCGACAGCGCGCTCAGCACGCCGGAGGAGAACCAGGACTCCTGCCCCGGCGTCCGGCCGTACTCGGCGACGGCCGTCCGGGCGAAACGGCGCAGCCCGGCGTCGTCCCCGGACAGGAGCAGCTCGGCGAGCTCGTCCCGGCGCCGCCGCACCTGCGGGTCGAGCGCCGCCGGGACGGGACGTCCGTCGTCGTCGAGCGTCCTCGCCGGGCGCTCGGGGTCGCGCGCCGCTCCCGCGCCGTCCCCGACGGCCGCCGGGAACCACAGGTCGAAGAGCGTGTCGAACGTCGCGCGGTGCTGGGGCCGCTTGACGACCGTCGCGGCGTAGGCGGCGCGCAGCGACTCGCGGTCGAGCAGGTCGACGGCCCGCACGGCGCGCACGGCGTCGAGCCCCTCGGCGACCGACACCGGCAGCCCGGCCCGCCGCAGCTCCGCGACGAACCCGGTGTGCCGGTCGACGAGTGAGGCCATGTCAGCCGCTCAGCCCGAGTTCCTTGGCGGCGCGCTCCTGGTCGGAGACGTGCTTGAGGACGACGCCGAGCGTGCGGCCCACGGCGGCCTCGTCCAGGTCGTCCAGGCCGAGGGCCAGCAGCGTGCGCGCCCAGTCGACGGTCTCCGCGATCGACGGCGCCTTCTTGATCTCCAGGTCGCGCAGGGTGCCGACGGTGCGGACGAGCTGCTCGGCCAGCTCCGCCTCGATGCCCGGCACCTGCGCGAGGACGATGTCGCGCTCCCGGTCCGGCGCCGGGTAGCCCAGGTGCAGGTAGAGGCAGCGGCGCTTGAGCGCCTCCGACAGCTCCCGCGCCGCGTTCGAGGTGATCAGCACGAAGGGCCGGCGGACCGCCGAGACGGTCCCGAGCTCGGGGATCGTGACCTGGAAGTCCGACAGGATCTCCAGCAGCATGCCCTCGACCTCGACGTCGGCCTTGTCCGCCTCGTCGATGAGCAGGACGGTCGGGTCGCTGCGGCGGATCGCCGCCAGCAGCGGCCGCTCCAGCAGGAACTCCTCGGAGAAGATGTCGTCGTGGGTCTCCTGCCAGGCGCGGTCGGCGGGCGCGGCCTGGATCGCGAGGAGCTGCTTCTTGTAGTTGAACTCGTAGAGCGCGCGGGCCTCGTCCAGGCCCTCGTAGCACTGCAGCCGGATCAGCTCCGCGCCGGTCGCCGCCGCCACGGCCTTCGCCAGCTCCGTCTTGCCGACTCCCGCCGGGCCCTCCACCAGCAGCGGCTTGCCGAGCGCCTGGGCCAGGAACACCGTCGTGGCGATCGCGTCGTCGGCGAGGTAGCGGACGTCGGCGAGCCTGCGCCCGGCGTCGGCGGGTGAGGCGAACATCGCGTCGGTCATCCCTTGCCCTTCCGCGCTGCGACCTTCTTGTAGGTCTGGTTGGTCCCGGCGAACACGAGCGACGCCTTGTCCTCGCTGAGGGCGACGCCCCAGTAGGACGCGGACTTGGGGTCGCCGCCGTTCCACGAGAAGCGGTACCTGCCGCCGCCCTCGGGGATGGCCGAGCCGCTCCACAGCCTCTGCCGGCCCCGCACCCACACGCCGTTGCCGTCGGCCGTGAACTGGAAGTAGTCCTTGGCGGCGCCGACCCAGCGTCCCACCAGCGGCTTGACCTCGGAAGGCTTCACCGCCGGGAGCGGCGCCAGCGTGGTGGGCGGTGCGGACGGCGCCGCGTCCGCGGCCTGCTTCCCACCGCCGCCGCAGCCCGCGAGGGCCAGCCCGGCCGCGACGGCGCAGGCGGCGAGGACGGTCGAACGGGCCCGCACTGTCACGGAGACCTCCGTATTTCCTGGGACGGGAGCGGAATCCTACCGGCGCGTCCGCTCACACCTGAGGGGTAGCCGCCACATGGCACCCGGGGGTGACGCGGGCGCCCGGACCGCCCGTCTATAACGGTGTCATGACGACCCCACGACTGCCTCGCGAGGACCTCACGGCGGCCATGGCGGCCCGGCGCGAGCTGGGGCCCGACTACGACGACGCCTTCATCGAGACGGTCGTCGACCGCATCGAGGAGACCCTCGACGCCCGCACGGCCGCGCCGCGCACCCGACGCCGCGCACCCGCCCCCGAGCCCCGGAGCGGCGACCGCGATCACAGCCTGGCCATGGCGATACTGTCGCTGCTCGCCGCGATCCCGCTGAGCGCGATCAGCGTCGTCAACGCCGGCCTCCCCGGCCTTCTCATCGCCCTGGCCGGCATCGTCCTCATCAACCTCACCTACATCTTCCGGCCCAGATGAACCCAGGGGTATCGCCCCCTGGAACCCCCGTCACGACGGGCAGGCGCGTTGCGCTCGCTCCACGCGCCTGCCCGTGATGAGGGCGGAGGACCGGGCCTGGCCCGGCTACTTTCCTGGTTCGGGGTCCCTGGGGAGGCCGAGGATGCGTTCGCCGATGATGTTGAGCTGCACCTCGGTGGTGCCGCCGTAGATCGTCATCGCGCGGCTGAACAGCATGGCGCGGCCCACGATGCCGCTCTCGGCCATCGGTACCTCGGTGGCCGCGGCCGCGCCCTGCGCCGCCCAGCAGTGGTCGGCGACGTCCTGGTTGAACTGGACTCCGAGCAGCTTGCGGACGCTGGCCTCCGCGCCCGGCTCCACGCCGTTCAGCTGCTTGAGCGTGGTGCGCAGGCCGAGCAGGTCGATCGACTGGCCCTGGGCGACGAGCCTGCCGACCTCGGCGGCCGCGACCGCGTCCAGGTCCCGGTTCGCGAAGAACCGCAGCAGCTCGGGGACGCCCATGCCGAGGCCGCCGCCGGTCGACAGCGACACCCGCTCGTTGGACAGGGTGTTGCGCGCGACCTGCCAGCCCCGGTTCACCTCGCCCACCACGCGGTCGTCGGGGACGAAGACGCCGTCCAGGAAGACCTCGTTGAACAGGGCGTCGCCGGTCAGCTCCCGCAGCGGGCGGACGTCCACGCCCTCGGACGCCATGTCCACGAGGAAGTAGGTGATGCCGTCGTGCTTGGCCGCGGAGGGGTCGGTGCGGGCGATGCAGAAGCCCCACTGGGCGTGCTGGGCGAGCGACGTCCAGATCTTCTGGCCGGTGAGCTTCCAGCCGCCCTCGACCCGCTCGGCCTTCATCGACAGGGACGCCAGGTCCGAGCCGGCGCCCGGCTCGGAGAACAGCTGGCACCACACGATCTTCCCGCGCAGCGTCGGCCGCAGGAACCGCTCCTTCTGCTCGTCGGTCCCGTAGCGGACGAGCGAGGGCACCAGCCAGGCGCCGATCCCGAGGTTGGGCGTCTTGACCTTGGCGGCCCTCAGCTCCTGCTGGATGAGGATCTGCTCGACCGGCCCGGCCTCGCGGCCCCAGGGCCTGGGGAAGTGCGGGACGGTCCAGCCCTCGTCACCGAGGCGCCCGGCCAGCGCGTCCTTGTCCTCGATCGCGGCCAGCTCGGCGATCTCGGCGCGGATCCGCTCGCGCAGCGGCTGGGCGTCCTCGTCCAGCTCCAGCACGACCTCGCGGCGCCCGCCGTCCAGCGCGAGCGCGGCGACCTTGGCCGCCCAGCCCTTGGACGGGCCGAGCAGCGACCGCAGCGTGAGGGCGCGGCGCAGGTAGACGTGGGCGTCGTGCTCCCAGGTGAAGCCGATGCCGCCGAGGATCTGGATGGCGTCGCGGGCGGTCTGCACGCCGGCGTCCAGCGCGATGACGGCCGCCACGGCGGCGGCGAAGCCGGCTTCCTCGGTGCCCTCGTCCAGGGAACGGGCGGCGTCCCACGCGGCGGCGCGGGCCTGCTCCAGGGCGATCAGGCTGCGGGCGGCCTTGTGCTTGACGCCCTGGAACTGCCCGATCGGCCGGCCGAACTGCTCGCGGACCTTGGCGTACTCGGCGGCGGTCGTCACCAGCCAGCCGGCCAGGCCCGCGGCCTCGGCGCCGAAGAGCGCGGCGGCCAGGTCCCGTACCCGGCCGGTGGTGAGGCCGTCCAGGACGCGGTCGGCGGCGACGGCGGCGCCGGAGACCTCGACGGAGGCGACGCGGCGGACCCGGTCCAGGCTCGCCACCGGGGCGACGGCGAGGTCGGACGCGTCCACCGCCACCCACTGCTCGCCGTCGTCGACGGCGACCGGCAGGACGAGCACGTCGGCGAGCGCGGCGCCGAGCACGGTGGCCGACGTCCCCGACACCACCAGCGAGTCGCCCTCGCGGCGGCCGGTCAGCTCGCCGGCCAGCGCGACGGCCGCCGTCCGCGACCCGTCGGCGAGGCCCGGGAGCAGCTCGGCGCGCAGCTTGGCGTTGCTGGAGGCGTCGATGACCGTGCTGGCGAGCACGGTCGGCAGGAACGGTCCGGGCGCGGCCGCGCGGCCCAGCTCCTCCAGCACGACCGACAGTTCCAGCAGGCCGAAGCCCTGCCCCCCGTGCTCCTCGTCCAGGTGCAGGCCCAGCAGGCCCTGTTCGGCGAGGGCCGGCCAGAACCCGGGCCTGGTCTCCTCTTCCGCGTCCAGCGCGGCCCGGACGGCCGTCGCCGTGATGTTGCGCTCGGCGAAGCCGCGCACCGATTCGGCGAGCGCCTCATGCTCCTCGGTCAGCCCGATGGCCATGCGTCAACCCTCTCTCGACCCTTTTGACCGAGATTCTAGAACAGCATTCGGATGCTGTGGGGACGCGGCCCCGCTCTCAGCCCTCGCGTGTCGCCCGGGTCTCCGCCTCTGCGGCGGGCTCGGCCTTCGGGAGCGGCTCGCGGGACGGCCTGCGGCCCGCGGCGAGGCTGGCGACCGCCGTGGCGGCCAGCGTCCCGGCGATCACGGCGAGGGACAGCCAGATCGGGATGTCCGGCGCCCACCCGGCGCCGTACTCGTGCAGCGCGTGCAGGATCAGCTTGACGCCGATGAACCCGAGGATGAACGCCAGCCCGTGCCCGAGGTAGACGAGGCGGTCGGCGAGGCCGCCGAGCAGGAAGTACAGCTGGACGAGGCCCATCAGCGCGAACGCGTTGGCGGTGAAGACCAGGTACGCCTCGGTCGTCAGACCGAAGATGGCGGGGATGGAGTCCAGCGCGAACAGCACGTCGGTGGAGCCGATCGCGATCATGACGATGGCCATCGGGGTGACCAGCCGGCGCCCGTTCCGCCGGGTGAGGAACCGGCTGCCGTCGTACTCATCCGACGTCGGGATGACGCGCTTGGCCCAGCGCAGCAGCGCGTTCTCCTTGAACTCGTCCTCGTCGCCACCGCGGACCAGGCCGATCGCCGTCCAGATGAGGAACGCGCCGAAGAGGAAGAACACCCAGGTGAAGGTCGCGATGGCGGCGGCGCCGACCGCGATGAACGCGCCGCGCAGCACCAGAGCGATCACGATGCCCGCCATCAGCACCGTGTGCTGGGCGTGCTTCGGCACCGCGAACCGGGCGAGGATCACCATGAACACGAAGAGGTTGTCGACGCTGAGGCTCTTCTCCATGACGAAGCCGCCGAAGTACTGCGCGGCGTACTCCCCGCCGGAGAACGCCCAGACGCCGAGCCCGAACAAGGCGGCCAGGCCGATGTAGACCACCGACCAGAACGCGGCGCGGCGTGTGGTGAACTCCCGCGTGTCGTTGCGGTGGATCAGGAACAGGTCGGCGGCGATGATCGCAAGGATCGCCGCGATGGTGAGGCCCCAGACGAGAGGGGAGACCGACAACGTGAACACCTCCGGCGGACATGAGACGAGCGCCGGAGGTCTCTCCCGCCCTGTGATCGGGTACGGGCCGCGGAACCCGGGCCGGCATGGGCCGACCGTATTGACGAGAACCGCGCGCGGGGATACTCCCCTCCGTTACCCGCTTCAACGCGGGCCGCGCCGGGGCGGTTCCCCTTCCCCGCGATTTTTCCGGCCCGGCCGTCGAACCGGAGCGCCGGAGGCGGCGTCTAAGGTCCGGTCAGCTCCAGGTACAGCTCCGCCAGCTGCTCGACGGCGTCGTCCTCGCCGGGCAGCAGCGCGGACCGCCGGGCGGCGGCCGCGCCCAGCCGCGCCGCGAGCGCCGGGTCGTCCAGGACGCGGCTCACCGCGCGTCCGAGCGCATCGGCGTCGTTCGGCGGCACCAGCAGCGCGGCGTCGGACTCGGGCCCCTGCAGCAGCGAGGCCCCCTCCTCCCGCTCCTCGGCGCCCACCATGCCGGGGATCCCGCCGACGCGGGTCGCGATCAGCGGCCGGCCCGCCCGCAGGATCTCCTGGACGACCAGCGGCTGCCCCTCCCACACGCTCGGCACGACCGCCACGTCGCAGGCGGCGAGCAGCCCGGCGACGTCGGAGCGGCGGCCGAGCAGCCGGACGGGCAGATCCTCCGCCTCGATCCGGGCGCGCAGCCCGTCCTCCAGCGGCCCGTCGCCCGCGATCGCGACGAGCGGCGGGGGGGTGCGCCCCGCCCACGCCGCCGCCGCGTCCAGCAGCGTCGGCAGGCCCTTCTGCTCGGCGAGGCGGGCGACGGTGACGACCAGCGGCCGCTCCCCCACGCCGATCTCGGCCCGCAGGTCGGCGCGGGCGGCGGGGCCGGGCGGCGCCTGCGGCGCGGGCGCCGGGACGATCGCGTGCCCGACCGACCGGGCGCCGAGGGCCCGCATCCGCTCCTCCAGATCGGGCGAGACGCCGAGGACGCGGGTGGCGCCACGCGCCACGACGCGTTCCAGCACCCCGTAGACCGCCGCCGTCCGGCCCCCGGTGATGACGGCGTTGTGCAGCGTGACGACCAGGGGCGGGCCGCCCCGCGCGAACCGCAGCGGGCCCGGCGCGACGCGCGCGCACGCCGCCACCGTGAGGGCCCCGGCGCGCAGGCCGTGGGCGTGGACGACGTCGGCGTCGCGCAGCAGCCGCCGCAGCCGGCCGACGGCCCTGGCATCGCTCGCCGGGCGGGGCCGGTCGGCGAGGTCGACCTCGGCGAACCGGGCGCCGCCGGCGCCGAACCCGAAGAGCTCGTCGGTGGCGGCGGGCCCGCACACCACGACGCGGGCGCCGCGCTCGACCAGGCCCTCGGCGACGGACCGGACGTGGCGGCCGACGCCGCCCGCGCTCGTGCCGAGGACGAGCGCGACGCGCAGCCCGTCCAGATCCTGCCTGTCAGACATTGCGGGTGACCTTCCGGCTGAGGACGGCCCGCAGGTCCCGGCCGTCGATCACGAATGCGATGATCAGGAAGACGGCGCCGGCGGCCAGCGCCGCTAGCGCTCCGGTCCCGACGTTGCGCAGCTCCCCGGCCGGGCCCGTCCCGCCGAGGCCGAGCAGCGCGGCCGTCGCGTATCCGGCGGCGCCTCCGGCCGCGGCGCCGAGCAGCCCGGCGGCCAGGGCCCGCGGCACGCCGCGCACGGCCGCGGCGCCCCTCGCGCGCACCAGCGTCACGAGCAGCAGGGCGCCGGCGACGGTCATCCCGACGGCGTTGCCGACGCCGAGCGCCGCCACGACCCACTGCCGGTCGACCGACAGCACCAGCGCGACCTCCGCGACCATGACGACGATCCAGCCCGCGACCACGGCGGCCGCGCCCATCCGCCCCCGGTGGCACGCGTACAGGACGCGGCCGAGGTGCGCGACGAGCCCGTAGCCGAGGAGGCCGGGCGCGAACGCGAGCACCGCGCGCGACAGCACCTCCTGCTGGTCGGGGTGGCCGGGGTTGAACACCGCCGCGACGGGCACGGCGACGGCGGCCAGCGCGGCGGCCCCCGCGCACGACACCAGGATCACCGCGCGGGTCGTGGACGCGGTGACCTGGTCGAACCGGTCATGGTCCGCCGCGCTCATCCGCGCCGACAGCAGCGGGAACGCGCTGGTCGCGATCGGCACCGCGAGGATCGCCCACGGCAGCAGGTAGATCGCCCACGCGTACTGGTAGTTGGCGAGCGCGCCGCGGGTGCCCTGCGAGCTGAGCCGGACGACCAGCAGCGTCGCCAGCTGCTGCGCCGCGACCGTCGCGATCCCGGCCGCCGCGAGCCGCCGCACGCGCCGCGCCACCCCGTCGGGGAAGCGCAGGGTGGGCCGCAGCCGCAGGCGCAGCCGCCACGCGGCGACCGCGGCCGTGGCGGCCATCGCGACGCCGCCGAGCGCCGTCCCGATCGCCAGCGTCAGCTCGGCTCCGAGCGGCAGCCCGGCCAGGTCGTTCTCGAAGCCCTTGCCGAGCGGGGCGTAGACGACGTAGGCGCCGATCACCACGAGGCTCGACACCAGCGGCGCGAGGGCGGGCGCGACGAACCGGCGGTGCGACTGCAGCAGCCCGTACAGCACGACCGCGATCCCGTACATCACCATCTGGACGGACTGGATCGCCAGCATGTCCCCGCCGACCCGCACGACCTCGCCGCGCGAGCATCCCTGCGGGTCCTCGGCCACCGCCAGTTCCATGAGGGGGTGGGCGAGCAGCGCCATCAGCGCCGACAGCGGCACCATCAGCACGACGATCCAGGTGAGCAGCGCCGACCCGGTCCGGCGGACCTCGTCGCGGTCGCCGCGCTCGGCGGGCCCGGCCAGCACCGGCACCACCATGCTGGCGAGGGCGCCGCCCGCGACGATCTCGTAGACGCTGCTGGGTAGCTGCGTGGCGCTGAAGTACGCCTGGCTGAGGCACGACGTGGTGACGGTCTGGGAGAAGGCGTAGGTGCGCCCGAACCCGGCGAGCCGCGCCAGCACGGTGATGACCGCGATGACGACGGCGGCCCCGGCCAGACCGCCGGTCAGCCGGCTCGCGGCCGACCGCCGCCGGGGCGGCGGTGGCGCTTCGGATGGGGGCACGGTAGGCGAAGGCACGCTCGTCGAGATCTGCGGGGGGCTTCCGGCGGGCTAGGCGGGGTCGCCGACGCCGTCGCCCGCCCGGTCGGCCTGCGGCGGGACGGCCGGGCGGTACGCGTCCTCGGTGTCGGGTTTCCCGGTCTCCCGCTGCCCGGTCTCCCGCTCCCCGGTCTCCTGCCTCGCGGCCTCGGCGGGGGCCGGGGCGGGGACGGCGACCGGGCGGCGGCCGAGCATGTCGACGCGGTTCAGCACCGGATTGCCCGCGA
The DNA here is from genome assembly GCF_040639875.1 of Actinomadura sp. NPDC023710. Classification (NCBI taxonomy): domain Bacteria; kingdom Bacillati; phylum Actinomycetota; class Actinomycetes; order Streptosporangiales; family Thermomonosporaceae; genus Actinomadura; species Actinomadura sp. NPDC023710. Next base: position 14,981 of record NZ_JBFAGB010000065.1, on the reverse strand, counting down.
TGACCTTGGTGAAGCTGACGAACTCGCTGGCGGCGTTCAGCCCGGCGACCCCGGCGAGGACGGCGAGCCGCGGCCCCCGGCCGAGGCGGGTCGCGGCGAGGCCGAGCAGCGCGCCGAGCGCGTTGGCGCCGGTGTCGCCGAGCATCGCGCGCTCACCGAGGTCCTCGGGGAGCAGCGCGGCGGCGGCGCCGAGCGGAGCGGCGACCACGGCGGAGCCCGAGCGGGTCAGCGCCAGCGGCGTCCCGGCGATGAGGCCGACCTTCACGGCCCGCCCGGGGCGCAGGTCGAACAGGTTCATCAGGTTCGCGGACCCGGCGACGACGGCGCCGTTCACGAGGGTGTCGAACGCGCGGCCCGTCCGGGTCGGGGCGGGCGAACCGGCGACGGCGGCGGCGGCGAGCCCGGTCGCGCCGATGCCGAGGATCTTCACCGCGCCGCTGGTCACCTCGCCGCGCGCGAGCGCGGTCAGGTGGCCTTTGAAGCCGCGGGAGGACGCCGAGCCGGCGAGGTCGTCGTAGCCGCCGAGGGCGCCGGAACCTGCGCCGGCCAGCAGCGCGGCGGCGCGGATCCGGCCGGTGGCGCCGGGGGCCAGCAGCCCGGCCGCGGCGGCGCCCGCGACGAACGCGGGGCCCTCCAGCAGCGTGACCGGCTCACCGCGGTGGTTGGTGCGGCCCCAGACCTGCTCGCCGGGCAGCCCGTTCAGGCCGGGCGGGCGCCGCGTCAGCGCGGTGTAGGCGGCGCGCGCCGCCACCGCGCCGAGGCCGACGCCGGCCGCCAGCCGCGTGCTCCTGGCGATGCCACGTCTCATCAGGTCACCCGTTCTCCGCCGTGGGCGCGGGCGAGGGCAGGTAGCCGCTCGCACCGGCGCCCGTGCCGTACTGCCCGGACTTGCCGCCGATCTCGTTCTGCAGCGCCAGGATCGTGACGACCTGGCCGGCCGCGGTGTCCACCACGTCGACGGTGGAGACCGCGTCGGCGGCGTCGGAGTCGCGCAGCGCCGCGATGAGCCCGCCCTCCTGCGCGGAGGTCGGCGGGCCACCGACGACGGTACCGCGCCCGGCGCCGTCGAGTGCGGAGGCCAGCGAGATCAGTGCCTTGTTGTCGTCGCCGCCGCCGGCGTAGGCGTACGCGGCGGCGGGCGCGACCATGACGGCGAGGGTGGCGTGCTGGCCGGGCTTGCCGCTGGTGGTGACGTATCCGGCCTGCTTGAAGCCGTTGAGGACGGCGCCCCCGGCGGCGTCCTCGCGGCCGGACTTGGCGGGGTCCTTGGTGACGAGCGCGTTCGCGAGGACGGCGCCCGCCTTGCCGTAGGCGCCCGCGTTCTCCGGGAACTTCACGTCGCCGGCCTTGAGCTGCGTGGCGAGCTCGTCGACGGTGGTCTGCTGGTCGTCGTCCAGGAGCTTCTTCTGGATCGTGACGCGCCCGGTGACGGCGGCGCCGGAGTCCTTGGCCAGCCGGCTGATCTGCTCGATGCTGTCGTTGCCGGCGCCGGGCGTCTCGATCAGCACCACGGACTGGCCCTTGAGCCGGTCGGCGACGATCTGCGGCGAGAGCACCTTGGTGAACTGCTCCTCGCCGTCCAGCTGGTGCCGCAGGTCGCGCTGCGCGAGCCGCGCCTGCTGGGCCGTCTTGGCCGCCGAGTTGGCCTGCTGGCGCAGGGTGTCGCTCACCGAGTTGGACAGCGTGGTGGAGCCCAGCACGATGCCGAGCGCCAGCGCGAGGAAGATCGCGACGATGGAGACGAGGTGGTAGCGGAAATCGATCACGTGAAGAGTCCGGTCAGCCAGAAGAGGAAGGCGTGCCAGCGGTCGGCGAGCAGGGGACTGATGACGTCCCCCGCCGGGGACATGGCGACGGCGGTGACGATGGCGATGAACGCGCCGAGGACGAGGAACAGCAGCGACCAGGTGGAGATCCGGCTGCGGTAGAGCCTGCTGACGCCCTTGGCGTCGACGAGCTTGCTGCCGACGCGCAGCCGGGTGAGGAACGTGCTGGCCATGCCGGCGCGCCCCTTGTCGAAGAACTCCTCCATGTTGGCGTGCGTGCCGACCGCGACGATCAGGGTGGCGCCCTTGTCGTCGGCGAGGAGCATCGCGATGTCCTCGCTGGTGGCGGCGGCGGGGAAGACCACGGCGTCCTTGCCGAGCTCGTGCACGCGCTTCAGGCCCGGCGCGCGGCCGTCCCGGTAGGCGTGCACGACGAGTTCGGCGCCGCAGGTGAGCGCGTCGTCGGAGACCGAGTCCATGTCCCCGACGATCATGTCGGGGCGGTAGCCGGCCTCCAGCAGCGCGTCGGCGCCCCCGTCCACCCCGATCAGCACGGGGCGGTACTCGCGGATGTAGGGGCGCAGGGTCGCGATGTCCTCGCGGTAGTGGTAGCCGCGCACGACGATCAGGGCGTGCCGCCCGGAGATCCTCGTGGCCACCTCGGGGACGCCGACGCCGTCGATGAGCAGGTCGCGCTCGCGCTTGACGTACTCCATCGTGTTGGCGACGAACGCCTCCAGCTGGGAGGCGAGCCCGGCCTTGGCCTCGGTCAGCGCCTCCTCGACGGACTCGGCGGTCTGCTCGGTGCCCTTGGCGACGACCTCCTCGCCCCGGTGCACGGCCGGCCCCTCGACGCGGACCTGGTCGCCCTCCTGCAGCTTGCTGAAGATCTCCGGTCCGACGTCGTCGACCAGCGGGATGCCGGCCTCGATCAGGATCTGCGGCCCGAGGTTCGGGTACCGGCCCGAGATGCTGGGCGCGACGTTGACGACGGCGCCGACCTCGCGCGACACCAGCGCCTCGGCGCTGACGCGGTCGAGGTCGACGTGGTCGATCACCGCGACCTCGCCGGGCTGCAGCCGCTTGGTCAGGTCCTTGGTGCGGCGGTCGAGCCGGACCGTCGCGCTGACCCCGGGCCGCCCGTCGTCGCGGCCGCGGCCCAGCGTGAGGACGCGCCGGGGCAGCCTCTGGGCCAGCCGGAGGCGTCGCTCTGCGGTGGGTGACGACTCGTTCATCAACTGCCATCCTGCCAGAGCACGGGAGCGGACGCCGGAAAGGCCGATCTTCCAGGCGTGTCCGTTCGGGCACTCTCTGCAGTCTTTGCCGGAGCGGACGGTGGCCTGCGGCGGCGCTGACGTGGGGTCTTCGGCCGCCGCTACCGTTCCTCGGCGGCCATGGCGAGCAGCTCCTCGGCGTGCGCGCGGCCGAGCTCGGAGTCCTCCAGGCCGGCCAGCATCCGCGACAGCTCCCGGACGCGTCCCTCCCGGTCCAGGGCGGTGACGCCGCTGCTGGTGACGGTTCCGTCGTCGGACTTCTCCACCAGCAGGTGCTGGTCGGCGAACGCGGCGACCTGCGGCAGGTGCGTGACGACGATCACCTGGGCGTTGCGGGCCAGCCGCGCCAGCCGCCGCCCGATCTCCACCGCGGCCTTGCCGCCGACGCCCGCGTCGACCTCGTCGAACACGAACGTCGGGACGGGGTCGGCGCCCGCGAACACGACCTCGATCGCCAGCATCACGCGGGACAGCTCGCCGCCCGAGGCGCCCTTGTGCAGCGGCAGCGGCGGCGACCCCGGGTGCGGGGCGAGCCGGACCTCGACCTCGTCGACGCCGTGCGGGCCGTAGTCGCCGCTCGGGGCGACGGTGACGACGACGCGGGCGTGCGGCATCGCCAGCGCGGTCAGCTCCTCGGTGACGGCCTCGGAGAACCTCTCGGCGGCCCGGGTGCGGACCGCGGTCAGCTCCGCGGCCTCGGCGGCGAGCCGTTCGGTGAGCTCGGCGTGCTCGGAGCGCAGCTCGTCGATGCGGTCGTCGTCGCCCTCCAGCTCCGCGAGGCGGGACGCGGACCTGCGCGCCCACTCCAGGACCTCGGTGACCGTCCCCTCCGTCCCGCCGTACTTGCGGGTCAGGGAGGTCAGCTCGGCACGCCGCTCCTGGACGGCCGCGAGCCGCGCCGGGTCGGCGTCCACGGACTCGGCGTAGGACGCCAGGTCGGTGCCGACGTCGGAGACCAGGTAGCCGGCCTCGGCGAGCCGGTCGGCGAGCGCCGCGAGCTCCGGGTCGTGGTCGCGGACGACGTCCAGCGCGTTGCGGGCCTGGCCGAGCAGGCCGGTCACGTTCGCGGCCTCGAACGCGGCGACGGGGTCGCCGAGCAGGGCCTCGTGGGCGGTGTCGGCGGCGCCGCGCAGCGCGTCGGCGTGCCCGAGGCGCTCCTCCTCGGCGGCGAGGTCGGTGTCCTCGCCGTCCTTGGGGTCGACCTTCTCGATCTCCTCCAGGCCCAAGCGGAGCAGCTCGGCCTCCTGGGTCCGCTCGCGCGCACGGGTGGTCAGCTCCTCCAGCAGCGCGCTGACCTGGCGGTGCCGCTGGTAGGCCTTGGTGTAGGCGCGCATCGGCTTGGTCAGCGCGCCGCCCGCGTACCGGTCGAGCGCGCCGCGCTGCCGCGACGACTGCAGCAGGCGCTGCTGGTCGGACTGCCCGTGCACGGCGACCAGGTCGTCCGCCAGGGTGATCAGCACGCTGACGGGGACGGACCGGCCGCCGAGGAACGCGCGGGAGCGGCCCTCCGCCGACACCGAGCGCGTGACGATCAGGGCGCCGTCGTCCAGCTCGCCGCCGGCGTCCTCGACCCGTTCGACCACGCGGCCGCCCGGATCGACGACGATCCGGCCCTCCACCGTGGCGCGCCCCGCGCCGGGCCTGACCCGCTGCGGGTCGGCACGGCCGCCGAACATCAGCCCGAGGCTGGTGACCACCATGGTCTTGCCCGCCCCGGTCTCCCCCGTCACCACGTTGAAGCCCGGCGACAGATCGAGCACGGCCTCGTCGATCACCCCGAGGCCCTGGATCCGCACCTCATCGACCATCGGACGCACCAGCGTCACAACCCTCCGCAACCAGATCCCCGATCAGCGCCTGTGGAGATTATCCCCTCTGCTCGTCCGCCGCCTCCCCGTCCGGCCCCGGGGGCGCGCCCTGCGGCGGGAAGCCGGGGCCCGGGTATCCGGCGATGCCGCCGGCCGCCGGGGCGTCCCCGACCTGGGAGTCCCCGAGCGGCGGGGACGGCCGGGACGGCTGGCGGACCCGCCCGCGCCAGCCCGTCACGGGCAGCCCGAACTTGGTGACCAGCCGGTCGGTGAACGGGGTGAGGTGCAGCCGCGCGAGCCGCACCGGCTCGGCGCCGCGGCGGACCTCCACCCGCGCGCCCGGCGGCAGGTCGAGCGTGCGGCGCCCGTCGCACCACAGCACCGCGCGGGGCGTGTCCGGCAGCACCTCCACCGCGACCGACGAGCGCGGCGAGACCACCAGCGGACGCGCGAACAGCGAGTGCGCGCTGATCGGCACGACGAGCATCGCCTCCACCTCCGGCCACACGACCGGGCCGCCGGCGGAGAACGCGTAGGCGGTGGAGCCGGTCGGGGTGGCGCACACCACACCGTCGCAGCCCCAGTTGGACAGCGGCCGGCCGTCGATCTCGGCGACGACCTCCAGCATCCGCTCCCGTTCGGCCTTCTCGATGCTGGCCTCGTTCAGCGCCCACGTCGTGCCGAGCACGGTGCCGTTGCGGCGGGCGGTGACGTCGACGGTCATGCGCTCCTCGACGTCGTAGCGGCGGGTCATGACCCGGTCGACGGTGGCGGCGAGGTCCTCGCGCTCGGCCTCGGCGAGGAACCCGACGTGGCCGAGGTTGACGCCGAGCAGCGGGGTGCCGGAGCTGCGGGTGAGGTCGGCGGCGCGCAGCAGCGTCCCGTCACCGCCGAGGACCATGACGACCTCGGCGCCGTCGGCGGCCGCGGCGGTGCTGGGCATGACCTCCACGCCCGTGCAGCCGATGTCGTCGGCCTCGCCGTCCAGGACCCGCACGCAGATCCCGGCCTCGCTGAGCCGCTCGATGACCAGCTGCGCGCTGCGGACCGCCTCGGGCCGCCCGGTGTGCGCCACGACCAGCACCGACCTTGTGCTCATGCTCCCGCCCCACTCCCCGACGCGCTCCGGCGTACAGCCGTCTGGACGAACGCCCCGGCGCGGGACGTCCCAGGTTTCGACGCCCTCTGTGGGCGCGGTGCACCGCCGCTCACTGCGGGCCCTCCGCGATGGCCTTCGCCAGGGCCTCCTCGTCCAGCGGCGGGGCTCCCGCGCGCAGCCACAGGAAGTACTCCACGTTGCCGGACGGCCCCGGCAGCGGGCTCGCCGCCACCCCGAGGACGCCGAGGCCGAGCGCCGCCGCGTGCCCGGCCACCCCGCGCACCGCGTCGGCGCGCAGTTCCGGGTCGCGGACGACGCCGCCCGCGCCGACCCGGTCCTTGCCGACCTCGAACTGCGGTTTCACCATGACCGCGTAGTCGGCCTCGGGGGCCGCGCACCGCTGGACCGGCCCGAGGACGAGCCTGAGCGAGATGAACGACAGGTCGCCGACGACGAGGCTCGGCCGCGTGCCGTCGAGCATCCCCGGCTCCAGATCGCGGATGTTGACCCGCTCCAGGACGGTGACGCGGTCGTCGGTCCGCAGCGACCAGGCGATCTGCCCGTACCCGACGTCGACCGCGTACACGTGCGCCGCGCCCGCGCGCAGCAGGACGTCGGTGAACCCGCCGGTCGAGGCGCCCGCGTCCAGGCAGACCCGGCCCCGGGCGTCCAGGCCCGCGAACGCCTCCAGCGCGCCGGCGAGCTTGTGCCCGCCGCGCGAGACGTACTCAGGGCCGCCGCCGTCGTCGGCCACGACGATCGCGGCCCTGGCCTCGACCTGCGTGGCCGCCTTAGCCGCGGTCTGCCCGCCGACGCGGACCCGGCCGTCGCCGATCAGCTGCCCGGCCTGCTCCCGCGACCGGGCCAGCCCGCGGCGCACCAGCTCGGCGTCCAGGCGGCGCCGGCTACTCACGGGGGCGCAGGGCGTCGGGGAAGGCGGGCCGGGGCGGCGCCGGCCGCTCGTCCTGGTCGGCGGAGGCGAGGAGCTCCTGGAGCCGCTGGTGGACGTCCTCGAAGACCTCCACGTGCGCGGCGACGGGCCGCCCGCCGAGCTGGCCGAGGAGGGCGACGGCGGCGTCCACGCGGGGGTCGCCGGTCGGATCGGGCGGCGGCGCCGCCGGGAACTCCGGCTCCTCCGCGGCCTCGTCGGACATCACGTTTACCTCCCAGTGCTCCCGGAGCGCACGCGACGAGTCGCCTCCGGCTCACCATGAACGCTACCGTCCCTGAACGACATCGATGCCGGACGAACGGGGAACTGCCTGACCATGGCGAACGAGGAGGAGTGCCGTGCGGCGCTGGAGCGCGTCGCGGCGCGCCTGGCGGAGGTGGACGCCGACCGGCTCGCCGAGCACGTCGTCGAGCGGACGGTCAGCTGCCGGGTCGCGGACCTCGGGCTGGCCTTCCGCAGCCGGCTCCACGGGGGCGGCCTCGACCCGTTCGAGCGCGACGAGGACCCCGGGGCCGCGCAGGTGCGCCTCACCGTGGACAGCGACGACCTCGTCGCGATGGCCTTCGACGAGCTGAACCCGGCCAAGGCGTGGACCGCCGGCCGCCTGAAGATCGAGGCGAGCATCTTCGACCTCCTCCGGCTGCGCAAACTCCTCTGACCGGCGTCCGGCCGGGCCGCCACCGGCGGCCATGGCCCCGGCTTCAGAGCGACAGGGTCTCCAGGGCCTCGGTGAGGGCCTCCGGAGGCGGCGGCCTCTCGGTCTCCCAGGCGGCGGACGCGAGGGCGCGGAGGCCGTCGTGGGGGTCGCCGGATCCGCTGAGCGCGAACGCGTCCCCGTCGCGGCGCGCCGTCCAGCCGCCGCACCGGTGGGCGCCGTCCTCCCGGACGGTCTCCGGGTGCGGGACGAGCAGGCCGGACAGGTCCGGCGCGAGGTAGGTGGGGCGCCGGTGGGGCGGGGCGGTGAGCGCCTGGAGGTGGCCGGTGACGCCGGTGAAGACGAGGAGACTGTCGGCGCCGCCGTTGTGGGCTCCCTCGATGTCGGTGTCGAGGCGGTCTCCGACCACCAGCGGGCGCTCGGCGCCGGTGCGCAGGATCGACTCCTGGTGCAGCGGCCGTTCGGGCTTGCCGGTGATGATCGGCTCCACGCCGGTGGCGGCGCTGATCACGCGGAGGAGGGCCCCGTTGCCCGGGTGGGGAGGCCCCTCGCCGCCGGGGATGGTCAGGTCGCCGTTGGAGCCGACGAACAAGGCGCCCGCACTGACCGCCTGGGCGCCCTCGGACAACAGCCCGTACCCGAGGTCGGGATGGTAGCCCTGCACGACGGCGGGGGGACGCCGCGACGCCGTCGACACCGGGCGCAGGCCCCGCTGGTAGAGGGCGTGGCGCAGCCCCATGCCGCCCACCACGAGCACCTCCGACCCGGCGGGCAGGCGTTCGGCCAGCAGGCGGGCGGCGGCCTGCGCGGAGGTCACCACGTCCGACGCCTCGGCGGGGACGCCGACCTCGGTGAGCAGCGCCGCGACCGCCGACGGCGTCCGCGAGGCGTTGTTGGTCACGAACGCCAGCCGCTGCCCCGCCGCGCGTGCCTTCGCGAGCGACTCCGCCGCCGCGGGGACGGGCCTGCGGCCGACGTAGACGACCCCGTCCAGGTCGAGCAGGGCGACGTCGTACGCCTCGCTCAGGGGACGTTCGCTGCCTTTCATCGCGCTCCTCATGCCTGTCATGCCTGCGATCGTACGGGGGTTGTTACCGACGGGTAAGGGGTGGGTCAGCGCCGGGCCGCGAGGGTGGCCCTGGCGTGCTGCAACGCCCGCGCGTAGTCCTGGTTCTCCGGGCGCATGGCCGCGGCGAGCGCGAGATGCTCGACGGCGGCCTCGAAGTCGCCCATCCGGCTGAGCGACAGCCCGAGCCCGAACCGCGCGTAGTCCTCGGCCGGCTCCTGCTCCACGATCCCGCGGAAGCTCTCGGCCGCGGCGCCGAACTGCCGCGCCCCGAACTGGGCGCGGGCGAGCGCCTCGCGGATGCTGTGCGACTGCGGCTCGGCCTCGGCCGCCCTGGTCAGCAGCTGCAGCGCCGCCGCGGAGCTGCCCGCCCGCAGCAGTTCGAGGCCCCGCGTGTACCACTCGTAGACACCGCCCCGCGGCCAGTCCGCCTGCTCGCCCGGGTCCTCTCCTGGGGAATCCTGCGGCCGTCCGGGTCCTTGAGTACTCATGTGGACCTCCCCTCGGACATCGATCACTATGACCGTACCCGCCGCGGCACCGGGTGCTCTCCGCTGAATAGCATGCCCAGCGTGGACGACGACCTCTCCTCCGGTCTCGCCCCGGAGGAGTTCAGCGCACGCGTCTTCGGGACGGCGGCCCCGCGCACGGGCGGCGGCCTGGAGCTGTCCCCGTTCCGGGGCGTCCGCTTCGTCCCCGAGGTGGCCGGCGACCCGGCGTCGGTGACCATGCCGCCGTACGACCTGATCGACGAGGCGGCGGCGCTGCGGCTGTTCGCGGAGGGCGGCCACAACATCATCCGGCTCAACCTCCCGCGCGCCGCCGGGGAGACCTATGACGCCGCCGGCCGGCGACTGCGCCGCTGGCTGGACCGCGGCGCGCTGGCCGTCGACCCCGAACCGGCCCTGTACGTCTACGAGGCGGCCCGCGGCGGGACCGTCCTGCAGCGCGGCCTGATCGGCGGCCTCGGCCTGCGCGCGGAGTCCGACGGCGTGGTGCTGCCGCACGAGAACGTCTTCCCCGGCCCGGTCCGCGACCGGCTCGCGCTGATGGCGGCGGCGAACGCCAACCTGGAGCCGATCTTCCTGGTGTACGAGGGCGGCGGGGACGCCGCCGGCGTCGTCGACGGCGCCGCGGCCGGGCCCCCGCTGATGGAGTTCGACGCCGACGACGGGCTGACGCACCGGCTGTGGCGCGTCACCGACCCGGGCCTGCACGCGCGGGTGGCCGCCGACCTGCGCGGCAAGCAGGCCCTCATCGCGGACGGCCACCACCGCTACGCCACCTACCGCGCCCTCCAGGCGCGCCGCCACGCGGCCGGCGACGGCCCCGGCCCCTGGGACGCCGGGCTGGCCCTGCTGGTCGACTCGACGCGCTACCCGCCGCATCTGGGCGCCATCCACCGCGTGCTTCCCGGGCTCCGCCCGGACATCGCGTTGGACAAGGCCGGCCAGGTCTTCGGCGTGACAAGCTTCCTGGACGAGGACGAGGCCCTGAACGCGCTCGCCCGCGCGGAGGGGCCCGCGTTCCTTCTCGGCGGCGGCGACTCCCTTCACCTGCTCACCGGCCCCGATCGAGACGCCTTGCGCGAGGCGATGCCGCCTGAGCACTCCCCCCGCTGGCGCGCGCTCGACACCGCCGTCCTCGACCATCTGCTGATCGGCGAGGTGTGGGGCGTCCCGGAGAACGAGAACGCCATCGAGGTGGTGCACGACGACCCGTCCGCGGCCGTCGCCCGCGCCCGGCGCAGCGGCGGGACGGCCGTGATCCTGAACCCGCTCAAGGTCGAGGACGTGCTGGCGGTCGCGAACGGGGGCGAACGCGTGCCGCGCAAGTCCACCTCGTTCGGCCCCAAGCCCCGCACCGGCCTCGTCCTGCGCCTTCTCGACCCGGGCGCCCCGCAGGAGCCATGATCGGGGAATGGACACCACGACCACGATCACGCCGCTCGGCGGGGACGTCTACGAGATCGACACGCGGATGGCCGGATATACCGGCATCACCGCCGGATACCTGATCCTCTCCGACCGGCCATGCCTGGTGGAGCCGGGCACGTCCGGCTCGGCGCCCGTCGTGCAGGCCGCGCTGCGCGAGATGGGCGTCGGCCCGGACGACCTGGCGAGCGTGGTCGTGACGCACATCCACCTCGACCACGCGGGCGGCGTCGGCGACATCGCCGGCATGTACCCGCAGGCGGAGATCGTCGTCCACGAGAAGGGCGCGCGGCACCTGGCGGACCCGTCCCGCCTCATGCGCAGCGCCCGCATGATCTACGGGGACGCCCTCGACACCCTGTTCGGCGAGCTGAAGCCCACGGACGCGGCGCGGATCCGCGCCGTCGAGGACACCGGCGTGATCGACCTCGGCGGCGGGCGGCGGCTGGAGTCGCACTACTCCCCCGGCCACGCCAAGCACCACGTCGGGCTGGTCGACTCGCAGACCGGCGACCTCTACGTGGGCGACGCCGCCGGCATCTACATCCCGGAGACGGCGGACGTGCGGCCCGCCACGCCGCCCCCGGACTTCGACCTCGACACGGCGCTGGAGTCGCTCGGCAAGTTCCGGTCGCTGGGCCCGCAGCGGCTGCTGTTCGCGCACTACGGGCCCGTGCGGGAGGTCGAGGACACGCTGGAGCGCTCGGCGGAGGAGCTGCGGGTCTGGGTGGACGCCGTGCGGGCCGCCCACGACCAGGGCCTGGACCTCGACCACGCCGTCGCGATGGTCGTGGACCGCACCAGGGACCGCTACGCGTCCATGAGCGACGACATCGATCCGGAACTGGCCGCCAAGTACGAGATCCTCAACAGCGCCGAGAGCAACGTGGCCGGCATCATGCACGCCCTCGACCGGCACGCCTAGCGGCGGGTCAGCGGCGGAAAGGGCCGGTCACCTCGAAGGTGTAGCCGTCCGTCCCCGCCACGAACCCGCTCTTGCCGCGCTGGGACGAGAAGTACAGGCGCGACCCGTCCGGGCTGAACGCCGTCCCGGTGACCTCCGACTCGTCGTGGCCGACCACGCGCAGGAACGGCGTGACGACCCCCTCGGCGGTGATGAGGTTGATCTCCATGTTGTCGCCGTCCTCGGCGACGTAGAGGTCGCCGGACGCCGTGGCGGTGACTGCGTCGACCCCGTGCAAGGGCGCCTCGCCGCTGGTGACGAGGTCGTCGTCGTAGGCGATGTCCAGCCGGGCGGCGGCCGCGTCGTACGCCCACACGCGGTTGTCGCCCTTGGTGGTGAAGTAGCAGACGCCGCGCGTGTAGTAGCAGCCCTCACCGCCGTGGAAGCGCATGGCGCCGTCCACCTGGTCCCGGGTCGGCGTGAGCCACACCTGAGGGTTCGGGACCTTCGCCCACTGGACGGGACCCGTCCCGGAGCCGACCAGCACTTCGAGCGTCCCGGCCGACAGGTCGCCCCAGGACTGCGGCCGGAACCTGTAGAAGCAGCCGTCCGACTGGTCCTCGGTGAGGTAGACGACCTTGCGCTCGGGGTCGGAGGCCGCCGCCTCGTGCTTGAACCGGCCCAGCGCCGGGCGGGACACCGCCCCCTTCTGTCCGCGCGGGTCCGTCTCATGGACGAGGCCGAGGTCGTGCTCCTCGCACGACAGCCACGTCCCCCACGGCGTCGCCCCTCCGGAGCAGTTCAGCGAGGTGCCGTTCAGGATCCGGTACGCCGAGGTGACCTTCCCGGACGCGTCGAACCGCATGGCCGACACCCCGCCGACCGCGGGCACCTCCGAGTTGCTGACATAGATCCAGCCGTCCCCGTCGCGGAAGCACGCGCCCCCGTCGGGGGCCGGATGCCACGTGTACCTCGTCCCCTCGACGCGCTGGAGCGAGCGCGCCACGACCCGGCTGCTGAATCCCTGCGGCAACTGCACTCCGTTACCGTCCGCGGACAGCAGCGGTCCGTACGGGCTCGGCCCGGGCTGCGCGGGCCCCGATGCGAAGGCCCGCTGCCATAGGGCGCCCGAGAAGGCGGTCGTCCCGCCGGCGACGGCGGCGGCGCGCAGGAACGTGCGTCGGTCCAAGGGCATGGCAACTCCAAAGAGTCTCCGCCGGACACGTCCGGCGGCCCCCCGAACGGCGCGGTCCCGTGAATATCCGGGAAAGCTACCCGCCAGTCAAGTATCGGAGGTCAGTCCGCCTGCGGCCGCTCCTCGTCGGCCTGCTTCGGCTCCAGGAAGACCGCGGGCACCCCGGGCGCGCCCTCGTCCGGCGCGTCCAGCACCTCGGGCTCGGCGGGCCTGAACGCGATATCGGTCGCCGAAGCCTCGACGGCATCCGGCTCCTCCGCCTCGGCGGATTCCTCCACCGGCTCCTCGGCGGTGTCCTCCACCGGCGCCTCGGGAATTTCCTCCGCCGGCGTTCCAGCGAGGTCCTCCGCCGGCGTTCCGGCGGGCTCCCCCGCCCGGACGTCGGCGAAGTCCTCGTCCTCTTCCGTGTCGAGGATCTGGAGGCCTTCGAGCTCGGCGTACCGCTCGGCCGCGTCGGTGTCCCCGTCGCGGTCGGCCGCGGCGGCCCGCGCGAACCAGTCGGACGCCTCGCCCTCGCGTCCCGCTTCGACGAGCGCGTCCGCGTAGGCGTAGAACAGCCGCACCGACCACGGCCGGAGCCGCCGGTCGCGCAGCTCCGGAATCTGCAGGGTCACCACGGCCGCGTCGTTCTGGCCCATGTCGCGCCGCACGCCCGACTCCACGATGCGCAGCTCCACGCGCCCCGTCGGGTCGAGCTTCTCCGCCTCGGGCGACTTGATCAGGTCGAGGGCGCGTTCGGGCCGCCCGAGACCGCGCTCGCAGTCGGCCATGACGGGCAGGTAGGAGTAGTCGCCGGCGCCCAGCCGCCTTGCGGCCCGCAGCTCGGCGAGCGCCTCCGCCCACTCGCCCCCGTGGTACGCCGCGATCCCGGCGGCCTCCCGCACGATCCCGACGCGGGACGCGAGCCGCCGCGCCGCCTTCGCGTGGCGGTAGGCCTGCTCGGGCTCGTCCTCGGCGAGGCGGCCCGCCATCACCAGGTGACGGGCGACCTTCGTCGCCAGTTCCTTGGGCAGCGTGCGCAGCTCCTCGCGGGCCTCCACGTCGAGCTCGTCGCCGGTGACGTCCTCGGGCAGCAGCGGATCGTCATGCTTCGGCGCCGGACGCTCGCGCTCCTCGTACCGCGCCGGCCGGTCTCTGTGATCGCGAGGCGGCCCATAGGAGCGTTCGCCGTCCTGAGGGCGCCTCGGTCCACCGCGGCCCTTGAACGGCTTGTCGCGCTCTCCTGGACGTCCTTCGCGCTTGCCTTCGAACCGCCGCCCGCTCGGACGACGCTCGTCGCGATCATCGCGACGGCCCTTGAACGGACGATCCTGCGGCCGTCCCTGGGAGCGACGCTCACCCTGGCCGCCACGCCCTTGGAATCCACCTGGGCGCCCTTCCCGGCGCGGCCCGCCGCCACCCTGGCCCGCGCGAGGCGCACGGTTGTCAGAGGAACGGCCGCCTTCCTTGCGTTCGCCGCCCTGACCAGAGAACCGGCCTTCCTTGCGCTCACCGCGCGGCCCAGAGAAACGACCTTCGCGACGCTCGCCACCTTGCCCGGAGGAACGGCCGCCTTCCTTGCGTTCGCCGCCCGGACCGGAGAACCGGCCTTCCTTGCGCTCACCGCGCGGCCCAGAGAAACGGCCTTCGCGACGCTCGCCGCCCTGACCGGAGAACCGGCCTTCCTTGCGCTCACCGCGCGGCCCGGAGAAACGGCCTTCGCGACGCTCGCCGCCCTGACCTGAGAAACGTCCCTCCTTGCGCCCACCGCGCGGCCCGGAGAACCGACTGTCCTTGCGCTCGCCGCGCTGGCCGCCGGTTCCCTCCGAGCGGCCCTCACGGGACTCGGGACGCCGATCATCACGTCGATCCTCGGAGCGCTTGAACGGACGGCCGGGCTTACGGTCATCGCGCTGACCACGCGCGTCGCGCTCCTGCCTGCCGCCGGGGCGGCCGCGCCCGCTCTGCGGGCCACCGGCGCGGAACCCTCCGCCGCGAGGGCCCCCGCTCTTGCGTGCCCCGGGCCCTCCCTGACCGCCGCGGGCATCGCCCCCGCGACGGGCCGGCGTATCCCGCCGTCCGTTGCCGCCCCGCCGCTCGCGGCTGTCGTCGCTACGGCCGTCCTCTTCCGCGCTCATCACGTCCGTCACTGTTATTGATGGTTCGGTGGAGTCTTCAGCCTACTTCGACAGGCCCATGACATGCGTCAAGGGCCGCCCCCGCAAATTCCGGGGGCGACCCTCGACCAATTCAAGTCCGGCGGTGTCCTACTCTCCCACACGGTCTCCCATGCAGTACCATCGGCGCTGAAGGGCTTAACTTCCGGGTTCGGGATGGGACCGGGTGTTT
>NZ_JBFAGB010000064.1:0-31192 GCF_040639875.1 Actinomadura sp. NPDC023710 | reverse complement strand
GTGGAGGCCGCGACCTTGATACCGAGCACCAGCAGTTCGCCGTGCACCCGTCGATAGCCCCAGCCCGGGTTCTCCCGCACCAGGCGCAGTACCAGAAGCCGGACGGAGCGGACGGTCGGTGGCCGGCCCGCCCGCTTGCGTTTGGATCGGGCGGCGTGCCGACCGGAAATCAGGTCACGGTGCCAACGCAGCACCGTGTCCGGCCGCACCAGGAGCCGCATCCGGCGCAGTACACCGCAAGGCAGCCGGTTCAGCAGCGCCGCAAGCAGTGCTCGGTCCGGAGCAGTGAACCGCACCCGCGTCCCGGCCAGCTGGCGCTCCAACATGGCGACCTGATGCCGCAACACCAGGATTTCGGCGTCCTTCTCCTGATCGGTCATCGGGAGCACGCGGAGGGCGGCGAAGGTGTTCGCCACGGTCAAGTAGGCCAATCGCAACAGCACAGCCACCCATCATCCCGCGGCAACCGCCTCGCCGCGGCCTGTCCTCGCGACTGACCAAGCCCCATGTCGGAGCCCCCGCCCTGCACCTCTCACCTGCACGGATGCAGTTTTCGGCAGGCACAGCATCGACCAGGTCGGATGGCATGCGAGCGCGACCTCGGGTTCAGGTTCGAAAGCCTTGCGCAACCTTGATCATCTGAGGTCGTGCTCGTTCGTTACGGGCCCGCCAGCCCCATGCTCGACAGCGCCGCAGGGCACCGGCCCGGGTATCTCACAATCCGAGAACGTATCAGCCCTGCCCTTCAGGTGACAAGCTCCTGAAGAAGATCGCGAAGGGTGGGGGGGAGCCGCGGGATGACTCCCGCGCGGTTGGTCAATGCGGCAAGGTTGCGGTACCAGAGTTGGCGGATGTCGGATACCGGTTGGTTCAGCAGTGCTGAGATGCGCTGTTCGAGGAAGGCGATGTCGCCTGGTTTGCTGGCGCGGGTGCTGCGGCGGCTACTGGGAAAGTCGGTCTCGGGCAGCAGCCGATTGGGAGGAATCCAGGAGAGTCGTTCGTCGGTCATGGCCGCGTTGACGGAGAAGTAGCAGTCAAGGGTGATGGCACGTTGGATGTCGGCTCGGGTGCCGTTGAACCAGTGCAGGATCGCCCCGGGATGCGGTCGGCGGGTGAGCGCGTCTAGCAGCTGACTGGTGCGGCCGGTGCTGTGCAGGGACAGCAGGAGCGGCTGCTCGGTGCAGAGGCTGAGAATGATGTCAAGTGCGGCCAGTTGGGGCGCGAGTGCGCTCTTGCGGTCCAGGCCGATCTCTCCAATGAGGGCGTGCTGCCCGACGGCGTGTTGGACGCTGTCTTTGGTGGCGGCCGCTAGCGCGGTGGTGATACCTGGGTGGGCGCCGTAACCCCAAACGATCGCGGCGTCGTTGCGGCGCGCGGCCGCACTGGCTTCGGCTGGGCTCCGGGTCATCGCGAAGACGACGGCGCCGTTGAGGCCCCTGATCTGAGGGTCGGTCACGTCGGGGGCGATGTGGGCGTGGCAGTCCAGCGGTGGCAGCTCAGATAGTGACACGAGCGAGTTCCTCCAACCCTCGGTTGCAGATCGTCAGCACCGCGTCAAAGTCGGTGTGTGGAGGCCAGAGCCCGGATGCGATGACACGGTATTCGTCAAATCCGGCGGCGATGGCGTAGGCCCGGGCAGCGATGTCGTGGCGGCGCAGATGCAAGAGCCGGCCGCGTGCTGACTCAGGCAGCGTGTTCACCAGGTAGGCGGTCTGATCGGAACGCTGTGCGCCAACGAACGCGCCGCGGCGCACCAGGCAAGCGATACACAAGCCGCAGTTGAGATTGGCGTTTCCGCCAGGCAAACGGCCAGCGTTAGGTTTGGCGCAGGACATCGTGGCAGCGGCCAGGCTCAGGTCATCGACGGAGCCGGGTCGCAGCGCCCCCGCGACCAGGTCGCCTTTGGTCATCGTGGCGTAAGGGTTGGTAATGCTCAGGGGCCGCAGAGGCAGCGTGTCGAGTAACTGTTGCAGGGTGTAGAAGGTCCAGGGATGGGTGGAGCGGGTGGTCAAAGGACCCCCTCGTGAGGGCTCCAGGGGCGGGTTGATGCTCGTGAACCCGTTCTCGGGGACCAAGATGCGGGTGGCGCGGTGGCCGGAGGCCAGCACCGCTGCCATGGCCATGAACAGCAGCGAGCGGCTGCGCGGCGTTGTTTCCCGGCGTGCGGTCAGGGGCCTGAACGCATAGCGAAGGTAGGTGGTTTCCGGTTGCCGCTGTGTCAGCGCCGTCTTGATCGTCTCTTGTGCCCTGCGCACTGCGGTTGAGGCGTCGCGGTGCCCCAGGAACAGGGTGGTGGCGGCATTGTCCAGGTGCAGCAGAGCGCCGCAAAGTGAGTCCAGGCCGCCCGATAGGAGACTGACGGAATCGATGCCGGCGAAGAATTCCGCAGAGGGGTCGAGGTGGGTTTGTTCGGCCGTCGGGTGGGCGGCGACGATGTCGATGCGCCAGTTGTCGCCCGTCAGCCAATGCAGCAGATCGGCGAACCGGTCCAAGGCATCCTGCGTGAAGGCTTGCGGCTGTTCGAGGTGCGCGATGATGTGCAGGTCCCGGCGCATGGCCAGCTCGGGACGCGACACGGTCTGGTCCGCGAGGTAGGCGGCGGCCACAATCCGCAGCAGGTCCTTGGCCGCCGGTTCGGCCGGGCCGAGTTCGCCCATCGACCAGCCGATGTCGGTGTGCAGCACGGCGGTCCGGCCCGGGACGGTGGGCCAGGGGTACAGGGCGGCGTCACCTCGGGTGCCGGTGGACCCGTCCGGCGCAAGTTCGAGCCGGTTCATGATGTGCCTCGCAGGCGGAAGACGGTCAGCACCTTGTGCGCGAGCGTGGCAACTGAGGTGACGAATGCCTGGGCGGTTAGTTGGGTATTCTGCGGCAGGTTGAGGGCCTTGACGCTGGCCCGCAGATACCTCTTGGCCTTGTCCTCGATCGTGCTGGCACGGTCGGGTGTGATGGTGTCCTCGCGGCGTTGTGAGGTCAGTTCGACCAGTACCTGCTCGTAAGCCAGATGCTGTAGAAACAGCTCCATCTGTTGCCCTGCGGTCAAGAGCTCGGGGGCTTTGTGGATCTCCACCATGGTGCGTAGCGTCGCGGCGCGTAGCGCCACCTCATCGGGGTGGTTGGGCGCGCCGAGCAAGGTGTCGACGATGTAGGCGCACTTGGCCCGGGGCGTGGGGAGGCTCTCCAGGTGCCCTAGGTCCAGACCGAGCTCGGCCAACGTGGCCTGGTCACCGCTGCGCAGCGCGGAAGCTCCCGCGAC
This sequence comes from Actinomadura sp. NPDC023710, assembly GCF_040639875.1. Taxonomy (NCBI): domain Bacteria; kingdom Bacillati; phylum Actinomycetota; class Actinomycetes; order Streptosporangiales; family Thermomonosporaceae; genus Actinomadura; species Actinomadura sp. NPDC023710. Next base: position 27,936 of record NZ_JBFAGB010000064.1, on the reverse strand, counting down.
TGCCGCAGCGCCACGGGCGGCCTGTCGGCCCAGGTTGCGGGAACCTGCGCTGCTGGCTGAGCTGGAGCCCCCGCTACCCGGCGAACGGCTGGCACGCCCGGGCCGCAGCGAAGCCAGCGGATACGACGAAGGTCCTGGAGCCGGTCCGGCCGTCTTGGCCAGGGCCTGCATGAATGCGTCGACGAACTGCTGCACCTCCGCGTCTGAAGGCCCAGACCCGCCCGCACCCGCAGCGGTGGTGTAGGCGTCGTGGGCGGCGTCCCAAGGCTGGGAGCCGCTGCCGCCGTATGCGCCTGAGGTACCCACTACCGCTGCAGGTCGGCGAGCTCGGTCTGCGCCGCTCTGACCAGGTCGCCGTCCAGCTCGTCGGCATCGGCGATCGCGTGCAGCACGGTGGGGAACTCGCGCAGGAGTGGCACGTGGTAGGGCTCCAGCCGGCGCATGACAGCTGGCTGTTTCAGCACCCGGCCGACCGGTTCAGCAAGGTCGGGATAGCTTCCGCCGACCTGCGACAGCGATGCGATCGCCGGCTCTGGGTCTGCTAGGCGGGTCACCTGTTCGCCCAGGTTCTCCACCACGGTCTGCCGGTCGGCTGGCTCCAGTTCATCCAACTGCTGCACCGCCGCGTTCCTGGTCGAATCGGAGGCGTGGGTCAGGTTTTCGATGATCCGCATGAGCGCCCCGGTGACCGCCCCGCCGAAACGGACATCGCTCAGCAGCGTCGCGGCCACGCTGAGATACCGCTCGATCTGCGCCTGGAGCCCTACCAGCGAGGGCTGGCTGGCGGCCCACGCCCTGGTCTCCTCGCGCACGCCCGGAGGCCGGTCGCCCTCACCGCGAGCCCAAATCTCCCAGGCGACGACCAGCGCGTCGCGTTCCGCAGCGGCTTTCTGGCTCAGCAGACGGAACTCATCCAGGTAACGCACTTCCAGCAGATAGAGCTTGAGCAGCAGTTCGAGTTCCAGGCTTGCACCGCCAGCGCGGGCAAGATGCTCGCGGACGGCCAACGCGTTCAGGAAGCGCTTGATGGCCCGAGGGCTGCGCCACACGTCGGCGCCGAGTCCAACAGCGCACCGTGCCGCCAGCGCCAGATGCTCGTCCGAGGGACCTTCGCTCGCAACCTCGGCGGAGACGACATAGGGGGCCCTGCCCTGCAGCCGACGCTCGCGTGCTGCCTCAACAACCCCGCGAAACGCCATAGTGGTGAGCTGCCCTGCGTTCATGCACAACAGCAGCGCGATATACGCTTCGGCCTGCTCCAGCGACAGCACCGGCAGTGAGATCGGGATCTGGATGATCTTCTCGGTGTAGAGCTTGGCGAGGCCACCTCTGGATGCTCCCTCCAGGTGGATCCCGATCGCTTCCCGGATCAGTTCCTCGTCGGCCGCCAGCACGAACGCCGTCTGCGGCACCGACAGGAACAGCTTGATCGCCTCCAGCGTCGCCATGATCGTCGATGGGAGGCACCGGTCGAGGTCGTCGACGAGCACCACCACTTTCTGGATGCCCTCGACCTCGCGCATAAGTTCCTCAAATGCCGCCCGGAAACCCGCCATGCCCTGGGCGCCGGAGCTGAACCCGCCGTCGACGTCGTCGCTGGTATCCGCAGCGCTGTCGGAGTCGTTCAATGCCTGCCCGGGCTGGGGGGTCAGAACTTCGACCAGACTGCTCAGGTCCGGCGAGAGCGCCGCTGCGGCAGCCACCGACAGCTGCGCCACGCGCCCCCAAGCGACGCGGCGCCGCAGGCCACCCAGGCGGGTCACCAGCCGCTGACGTTTCGAGGTATCAGCGGTCACTGCCCCGATGCGGTTTTGCAACTCGTCCAGCACTTGGGCGATCAAAGTTCCACGCAGATCCTCGGCACCCTCCAACTCCCACGGGTCGATCCGGACCACGACTACATGGCCCGCGTCCTCGAGTTGATCGGCAATAAGATTTAGCGCGGTGGATTTCCCGCCGCCCCAGGCGCTGTGTACCCCAACCGTCACCGGATCCAGGCCGCCTGCGGTGACGATCCTCGCGACCACTTCAGCCACAGCATCAAATCCAAGCAGGTCCTGAACCGCGGGGTTGTCATCGAACAACGGCGCGGCGAAATCGGTCCGCATCTGAGAATTGGTCACCGAAACTCCGCCCTGATCGCTAGGTGCAGATGGGTCAAGACAGTCTAGTTGTTGCGTCGGGGGATTTCGACCGACCTTCTTCATGTCCAGATGTGCAATGTGACCCGGCCAGTGGGCGATGATCTTTCCAGGGTTACGGTTGCTGTCACCGCTGGGGTCGATGAACCTGCGCTGACCAAGCCCGAGTCAGGGGCGGGTGAGGGCACGGCGGTTGATGCGGGGCCTAGCTGTACCCGGTCATGATCTTGGTGACAGTCGGGTGATGGGTGGCTTGCCGTTCAGGGCCGAGTGGGGACGCTTGGTGTTGTAGTGCTCGAGCCAGGCGGTCAGGGCCTGTGTGCACTGGTCGTTGCTGGTGTAGGGGCGGCGGTAGGCCCATTCGGTGGCCAGGGTGCGGTTGAGGCGTTCGGCCTTGCCGATGCTCTTATAGCTGTCAAGGAGTCGCGCTGTGGTTGCTGGGCCGGGGTGTTCGGGGGGCCAGTAGACGGTAGACCTCGCGGGCGATATGGCGCTTGAGGCACCGGATGATCTCGGGTTTGGTCTTGCCTTCGGCTGTTCTTCGCGCGACGTAGGCACGGGTGCGTGGTTCCCATGCCATCCGGCTGACGGCGATCATGTAGAGCGCGTGGTTGGCCTGCCGGTCGCCACCTCGGTTGAGGCGGTGGCGATTGGTCTTGCCCGATGACGCGGGGATCGGTGCGACCCCGCACAGATGCGCGAACGCCGATTCGGAGCGGAGCCGTTCGGTGTTGTCACCGACCGCGACGAGCAGGGATGCAACCGTTCCGGTGCCCAGTCCTTTGACCGCCGTCAGCGTGGGCGCGGCCTGGTCGACGAGGCGTTGGAGATGCCGGTCGAGCTCTGAGATCTCTTCGTCGAGCTGCCGGTAGCGGCAGGCGATGGATCTCATCGCCAGTTTCGTCACGCTGGTGAGGCTGTCGGGGGCGGTTCCGGGGCGCCATCGTGTGATCGTCTGGATCAGTTCCGTGCGGTGCAGGCCGCGGAGTTGTTCGCGAAGGGAGTCGGAAGCGGTGACGATCAAGGATTTGAGCTGGTTGACCGCCTGGGTGCGGGCCTTGAGCGCGCTGCGGCGGGCGACGCGCAGAGCACGGATCATCTCCACTGCGCCGTCCCCGCTCTTGGGCACCGCTGTGGCGATGCCGGCCTGGACGGCCCGCGCGGCGGCCTCGGCGTCCAGGGCATCGGACTTGCCCTTGCGGTGACGCATCTGACGATCGGGACGGTTGACCTCGATGACCTGGTGACCGCGCCGTCGCATCCACCTGGACAACCCCGCGCCGTAGCAGCCGGTGCCCTCGAGCCCGACCCGTTCCACCGTGCCCAGCCCGGCCGCCCATGCCTCCAGGGAGGCATAACCCTCTGGGGTCGTGGGGAGCACATGTGTGCCCAGCAGACGTCCGCGGTGGTCGAGGGCCGCAGCGACATGGACGTCGGCATGGGTGTCGATACCGAGCGTCACGTCTGTGCTGGTCATGCTGTTGGGCACTGGTTCCTCCTGGCCGTGTCCGAGGGGCTGGAGCCGCACCGGTGGGCGCCGGGGACACAACTGCGATCAGGCGCGTGCGCCAGGCTCTTATCAGGTCACCTCCGGCGGCCCGCCGATGCGACCGCATGTGCTCTCCCGGTCGGCCGACAGATCGGCAACAAGGCACCACTGGCCGGTTGGTCTGGGGGTCAGGCCGACCGGAAGAGCACACTCGAGAGCTTCGCAGTTGGTCCATGGCTGCCGGGGCCGGGTGAACTTCTGCCGGGCGCCCAGCTGGGCGCAGGCCTGCTGGAAGGCGCCGGCTGGTCCGGTAGTTCTTGGCGTTGTCGGTCAGGATCCGCTGGATGCGGGTGATGCCGTGTGCGGTGAAGTGGGCGGCGGCGCGGGCCAGGAAGGCGGCGCTGGTGGTGCCCTTCTCATCGGGGAGGACCTCGGCGTAGGCGAGCCATGAGTGGTCGTCGACGGCGGTGTGGACGAAGTCGTAGCCGATGCCGCGGCCCCGCACCGCCTCGCTGCGGCCGTGGATCCGCCAGCCGCCGCCGTCGGGGATCCGGCCGAGTTTCTTGACGTCCATGTGGATCATGTCGCCCGGCTCGGCATGCTCGTAGCGGCGGCCGCTGTGACGGGTCGCGCGGATCTGCTGCCCGGTGACCGGGTCGCAGGCGGAGGGGGCCGGGACGCCGTGGCGGCGCAGGATGCGGGTGACGGTGCGGGTCGGCACCCCGGTCGCCGCGGCGATGTGGTCGGGGCCCGCGCGCAGCTCGGCCCTGGCGTCCAGCACCCGCTGCTCGGCCTCGGCCGGGGTCCGTGACGGGCAGGAGCGTGGTCCGCTGCGCCGTTCGGCCAGCCCGTCCCAACCCTGGCTCCGGTAGCGCCCCACCCACCGGTGCGCGCACTGCCGCGAGACGCCCAGCTCGGCCGCGACGTGCGCGACCGGGCCATCGAACACGACACGGCGAACCAGCAGGCATCTGCCGTGAAACGTCAGACGGGCGTTAGCGTGAGCCATCAAGACCTCCGGTGTCGGTGAAGCGTGCAACTCCACTACGCCCGGAGGTCTTCTTGCTGATCAAACACCTATCGGTCAGGTGTCACCAAGATCATGGCCAAGTACATCTAGCTCGGCCAGTTCGTGGGTGATCCGGTTGACTCGCGGGCGCTGCTGAGAACCTCCTCGACGACGCGGCGGCCAGGCTCACACCGAGTACCTGCCCCCAGCTCGCGGCGTAAATTAATCGCAAGAAGAGCTGTCCGGAACGTCAGGGCCCATTAGGACGCTGAAAGACCGTCACCGTCTTCTCGGTCACCAGCCTGGCCGCTCACCAGGCCCGCCCGAGCAAACTCGCGGCCTGATCCGGCGGCACGGGCAGATCGAGGCCCTGCATCACATCCGGGACGTCACCATGGAGGAAGCACCTGATCGGGCCAGCGCCACAAGGCGGGTGCCGTGGACGCCGGGGTCAGATGAGGCTGTATCGGGCCGAGTTCGTCTTCGGTGGCCCGCAGCGCCTGGGTGAGTGTTCCTTGTCCGATTAGGTCGGCTGGGCAGGTCGGACACTGCCCACGCCGCGGGTGACCTTGAGGTCGGGGCTGTGTGGTGTGGGTGCGGACGGCGAGGAAGGCGTCGTGGGGGTGGTCGGCGCGCACTGCGTGCCAGGAGGTGACATCGGCCAGCCAGGCTGGCTGGTCGATGGTGCCCGGCTCACTGCCTTGCGGGGTGAGGGCGACGGCAGTCTGCGGGCGGATCGGCGCCAGGTAGCAACATCGGTAGTGGTGGTCACCGCGCTTGCAGCACCGTGAGCCGTCGAGCCTGCGTCGCAGACAGGAGGGTGGGCGCGCATCGCCATGTTGCGTTCTCTTCGAGCTGACACCCCTCGCGGAGACACGGTCTATTCTTCTGCGGTGACCTCGTTCAGCCCTGATCGCAAGCTATGCAAGCATCTTTTCGGTCGCGCAAATAAGTGTGCTTACCCCGCCTGCGGCCGCCCCCTGATTGTTGAGCATCGAGGCGTGTTGAGCGTCGGTGTCGAGATTGCACACATTCGTTCACGCAGTGCACGTGGCCCCAGATATGATCCCTCGCGGCCGAAGGATCAGATCGATCTTGAGGCGAATCTCCTACTGTTGTGCTTTGAGCATCACAACTGGGTAGACGAACATCCCGACCTGTACCCTGCGGAAGAACTTATCGCCTGGAAGAGGGCGCAGGTGGCGCAGGATAGCGGTATTGACCTGAGTGATTCACAGATTGCTCAGGTTCTGGACGCTCTAACCAAACCCGCAGCGGAAGTGGAACTAGTGGGAGTGGTCGGCCTAGGAGTATCCTGGCTTGCCGTTCCTTTCGGAGCCTGTGGGACGGCAGAGTTCTTGAACGCCAAGGACATGAAGAACTACCTAGGCGTTCGCGTAACGAACACCGGGCCCGTTCCGTTCGACGTGGACGGCACTGGGATTGACATAGACACGGGAAGCGCAGCGCCATCCAGGTTTATGTTTCCGGCAGAAAGTTATCCAGGCCGCCCACCGAAACGTCTACTCCCAAACTCAAATGGAACTTGGATAGCACACATTCCAACTATCGGAGCTGGCCTGAAAGAGGCTAGAGAGAAGCTTGGCATGCCCGAGCCGTTGGCAATCCGGCCTTACGCTCAGGTTGCGTCTAGAAAGCCTGATTTCGCAGGTGAGTGGATACCTCTCGACGGCCTCCAGAAGCGCTGGATGCTGCGCACCGCACTTGAGTGGGCCGAACACGGCGACATGCAACGACTTCAACAAAGGCGAGATGGTGCTGATGTGATAGCTGAACTGGTCAAGTATTTCGCCGACAAACAGCCGGAGTAAAATTCAGCCCAACAGCCATCGGCGGTGTCTCAGGGATGATACGTCGGTAGGCACGGTCTTCCATCAAGATCACGGAGCGTCAGCAACTCCATGATCTTGGGAAACCGTGCCTGTCCGCATCTCAGTCACCCTCAACATCCTGAACCGGACACCGAGCCACTTTGCCGAGGCCCTGCATCCGCCGCTCCTCCGGCCAGGTGTAAAAGAGGGTCCGCTCAGTGACGCCCTGGGCGCGATGGGCATACGTCCATCTGCAATAGCGCGACCGGTTGCGTGCTCGCCGCAGCCGGCCGCAGCGTTCTTGGCGTTTTGAGCGGGCGAGAGGCTGAGCAGATCATGAGCACGCCGCGGCGGTCAGGATTGGCCGTTGTCCGGTGCTTCCCCTTCAGGATCCTCTTGAGGAGTTGCATCTCCATCGAGCAAGCCCAGTTCGCGAGCGAGTTTCCGACCGTGCGCTTGCCGAAAACTCCATCCATGCTGGTCAAGCGTGAACACCGACGAGCAAGCCACAAGATCGTCAACGGCCCATGTCGGCTCGTTGTCGGCTCGGCGGTTCCGAACCGGACCGGCACGCGGCGACACCATGCGCCACGAAAATCGGGCTCGATGCGGACGGATCGACACAGGCCGACACCGAAAGGGCCACGCCGATACGACAGTTTCGCTTTTAATCCGTAGGTTGTGGGTTCGAGTCCCACGCGACCCACCACCCCTGACCGGGGGAAACACCCTTCGACGGGTGCGTCGGGGATCATGCCTGGGGCCGACCTGAGGCCACCCTGGGGACGGGATGCAGGAGCAGAGACCTACAAAGTGGCTCTTCTCCCCCAGGCCGTCGTTCGGGCAGGTTGGATCCGCGCACCGACCGGTCGTCAGGTGCGGAGACGGTATGCGGTTGTCCTTTCCCGGTCGAAGATCTCATGTCGAGGAGCCAGAGCTCTGAGTCGCGTGCGAGCCGCTACCACGCGGGAGGCTGCGGGGCCGGTCGGGCCCGGGGGCGCGCACGCGTAGGCCTGCTCGTCCTGCTGGTGCGCTTTCGGGGCAGCCGCGCCTGTCCGTTGCGCGGGGCGTACCGCTTGCGGCGGGTCGGGCCCTTGCCGCGGCGTCGGGTGGTGCCGGGCACGATGCCGGCGGCGTGCATGAGCAGTGCGGCGGTCTTCTCGGCTGCGGTGTGGGCGACCTGAGGTAGGACGCTGGTGTAGGTGTCGGCGGTCAGCACGATGCTGGAATGCCCCAGCATCTCCTGCACCACCTTCAACTCCACACCCGCGGCCAGGGCCAGGGTCGCGGCGCCATGCCGCAGATCGTGCAAGCGGATCGGCGGCATGTCCTGCTCGGCGATCAACCGCTGGAACTGATGGGTCAACCATCCCGGCGACACTGGCTCACCGTTGAGATTGGTGAACACATAACCGCTGTCGCGGTACCCCTCGCCGAACGCCTCCTGCTCGGCCCGCTGCCGGCTCCGGTGCGCCTGCAAGGCGGTCACGGTGGTGCGGTCCAGCGCGATCACTCGGTTGCTGTGCGGCGTCTTGGGCGCGCAGGCGGTCAGCCGGCCGTTTCTGCGCTGCACCTGCTGGCAGATCACCGCGGTTCCTGCGTCCAGGTCGACCTCGCACCAACGTAATCCGGCCGCCTCGCCGCGCCGCAGCCCGCGCAGCGCGATGAGGTGGTAGGCGGCGTACAGCCGATGGCTTCGGATGCCGTTGAGGAACTGGGCGGTCTGCGCGACCGTCCACACCGCCACGCTTGGGCGCTCCCCCGTCCGCCGCCACTGCTCGACCCGACCCGCAGTCCACACCACCGCACGCGGCCGCCGCGCCGATGGAAGCACCACCAGCGACGCCGGGTTCTCCTCGATCAGCCCCGCCCGCAGCGCGGCATTCAACGCCGCACGCAATGTCGCCCGGATCCGGTGCAGCGTCGCCGTCGTGACCGGCCGTCCCTTCTGTTCGTGGTCGTGCGCGATCGTGGCCAGCATCCGCTCCACATGTCCGACCGACACCTCCGCCACCAGCAGATCACCCAGCAACGGCTCCAGATAACGCTCCACGTGATCGGTGTAACCGACCACCGTCGACGCGGCACCTGGATGGTTCGTCAACCACCGCGCCAGCCACTCCGCCACCGTCAACGGACTGCCCGTCGGCCCACGCAACCGACGCAGCTCCTCCTCAGCCGCCTTCCGGGTGGGGAACCCGCCCCGCCGGACCCGCCGACGGATCCCGCCCGGACCGCTGTCCAGTTCAAGCCGCAGATACCAGCTCCCGTGGCTCCGCTCCATCGCCAGCCGGGGGCATCTGCCACCCACCGCCCGGCCCGAAGCCGGATCTTCACACCCACACCGGCGGTACACGCCACCAGCACCCCGAACACGTCCCATACGACCATCGTGCGCTCCACCAGAACACCCCAGAAGGGACAACACCACCTCAACCAGGCCAGCCGTCACCACCGCCACCCGCTGCGTCCACTCCTGCACGACAGCCTTGAACCTCGTCACAGAAACCCGGACGGCCCAGTTGTCGTCGTCCCCCGCACCGCATTGGACGGGGTGGTTGGATCCCAAGGGGACCGAACAACGCGTGGGAGGCACGGTGGACGACGCACAGGCGTGGGGCGATCCAGGGGTTGAACGGGCGGCCCGCCGTGTTCTTCAGAACGGGCTGGCCTCAAGGCTGTCGACCCTGGACTCCGCTGAGCAGGCCTGGTCGCCGGAGGCGGCCGCCGACCTGCGGCACCGGATCATCGACAGGGCAGATGAGAGCAGCGGTTCGTTCATGGTGAAGCTGGAGGCACAGCTGGAGGGAGCGCCCAGGGCCACCGTTCTCCTCTGCGCAGAGCTACTGTTTTTGCACACTGTGCCGCTGACGAACGTCAACCCCGACACCAAGCGCAAGCGGATCGAGAAGGTGCTCGGGTGGGCCGAGCGGCCACCCGCGCTGCCTGCGGATTTGGACGAAGCGCTCGCTCGACCGGGAGTGTTCCACGGCGGTGTCGGATTCAACGTCCAGATCTGGAACCAGGTCGGCTGGCTACTTTCGTTCTTGGCGTACTGGTGGGAGCAGCCGGAGGAGGTCAGGCAGGCCGCGCTGGACGAGCCATGGCGGTTTCGCGAGGTGGTCGCCGCGATGCCCACCGATCAGCCGGGCATACGCAACACACTGCTCTACCTGGCTTTCCCCAGCACGTTCTTCCCGATCGCCAACCAGGACCACAAGCGGTGGATCCGCGACGCGTTCCTGCACGAGATCGGGGAGTCCGCAGGTCGTGACGCGGTCTCCCTCGACCGCGACCTGCTGAAGATCCGCCTCCGCCAGAACGAGAAGGCGGGCGCGCCGGTCGACTACTACCGCGAGCCGTACCTGTCGCAGTGGCAGCGGCACCGCGACGAAGGCCGCCGCGCCTGGCTCGTCCGGCCCAGGCCCGCCGGAGTCGGCGAGGAATGGCGCGAGGACGGGCTGGTCTCGGTCCCCGCCGCGCATATGGTTCTCCCCGATCCGGGTGCGGGCAAAGCGGAGATCCGCACCGCGGTCGATGAGGCGTACCGGCATGAGAACTATGTCCGGCGCCTGGAACTCGTGACCGAGTTCGACATCTTCTGCAATCGCATGAAGGTCGACGATCTCATCGTGACCTATGAGCACGGCGTTCTGCGCGTCGGCCAGATCACCGGCGAGACCACCGCGTCCGACCTTCATGGCGGTGTGTTCACGCGCACGGTCGCGTGGTCGCCCAAGACGGTCACGGAGGTGCGGCACGACGTCGGCACCGCCGCGTCCCGTCCAGGCACGATCGTCGACCTGACCTCTTTCGAGGAGTATCTCCTCGCCCTCATCGAACGTGACGCCGCTGACCCTGTCCCGGCTCCCGACACCACCGGCACCGCCCCGGTGCTCGATGCGGAAAACGCCGCGGCGCGGCTGGCCGGAGAGCTCCATCTCGAGCCCGGCTGGATCACCGAGCTCGTCGAGGTCCTCGCCGAGCGACGGCAGATCGTCCTGCACGGCCCGCCTGGGACCGGCAAGACCTTCTTCGCCCGGGCACTCGCCAAACACCTCGCCGAGGCCGACGCTATCCGGCTCGTGCAGTTCCATCCGTCGTACTCCTACGAGGACTTCGTCGAGGGGTTCCGGCCCACCGAGAGTCCAGACGGGGGCGTGGCGTTCACGTTGACGCCCGGCCCGTTGCGCCGCCTGGCGGCCGACGCGCGCAAGAATCCCGGCCGCGCGCACTTCCTGATCATCGACGAGATCAACCGGGGCAATCTGGCGAAGATCTTCGGCGAGTTGTACTTCCTGCTGGAGTACCGAGAGGAGGCGATCCATCTCCAGTACTCCCCGGACGAGCCGTTCGAGCTGCCTGAGAACGTCTTCGTCGTCGCCACGATGAACACCGCCGACCGGTCAATCGCACTGGTCGACGCGGCGATGCGCCGCCGGTTCGCGTTCTTCGAACTGCACCCCGACACCGAGCCCGTTGCCGGAGTCCTCGCCCGTTGGCAGAAGGCCACCGGACGGGATCGCCACGACAGAGCAGCGCTGCTGGCCGCGCTCAACGCCGAGATCGAAGACCGCGACTACCGGATCGGGCCGTCCTATCTAATGACCGCCGGCGCCGACCGCCCCGGCGGGCTGGAACGGATCTGGGAGCACTCGATCCTGCCGCTCCTGGAAGAGCACTACTACGGGACTCTGGACCGCCGGCAGATCCGGGAGCGGTTCGGGCTGGCCGCGATCCGCGCGAACGCCGCCGGGACGCCATGACACTTCGCCTGACTGAGAACGGCGGGGCCGCCGACGCCGCTCTCGACGCGGAGACGGCCGCGGCCCTCCACCGGTCCGGGCTCGTCGAGGTGAGTCCCGTGGGCCCCAGCCGCTGGTCGGTACGGCCGATACCGATGATGGTCGGCGCGGTCAGTGCGGGCGGGAGCGAGGTCGTCGTCGAACCCAAAACAGGGGTCGCGCGCCTGCTGTTCCTCTTGGGTTACGCCGCCAACCCGGGATTCCGCAGCGAGGACGTCGAGGGCGCCGCCGACCTCGATCCGCTGACGGCCGCCGCCGAAGCGCTGAGCCGGCAGGCCGCGCGGGCGTTGCAGCAGGGCGTCCTTCAGGGGTACGTGACGCGGGAGGAGGCGCTCATGGTCATCCGGGGCCGGCTCCGAATCGCCGACCAGTGGTCCAGACGGCCTCTGCTACCGATCCCGGTGGAAGTTACGCACGACGACTACTCTACGGACATCGCCGAGAACCGGATCTTGCGGGCGGCGCTGCGGCAGGCCGCGGCGATACCCCGGTTGCGGTTGGAGACCAGATCTCGTCTCCTCCACCTCGACGCCCGGCTCGGCGGCGTCGCCTCGCTGGTCCCGGGTGCGCCGATTCCGCTGTGGGGCGAGACGCGGCTGAACCGCCGCTACGCTGCGACGCTGCGCCTCGCAGAACTCGTCCTGCGCCACGGATCGGTCGAGGCATCTCCGGGCCGGACTTCCATCGCGGCGTTCGTCGCGAACATGCCGGCGGTCTTCGAAGATTTTGTGACGACCGCGCTGGTCGAGGCGCTTCGCGGCCGTCCCGGTCGCACCGCGACTCAGTACCCGGCCTATCTGGACGAAGGACGCCGCGTCCCCGTTCGCCCGGACCTTCTGCACCTCATCGGAGACCGCCCCGTCCTGGTCGCCGACGCTAAATACAAGACCGACGCCCGCTCCGACGACGTCCAGCAGATGCTCTCCTACTGCACCATCTTCGCCCTGAAGCGCGGCTGGCTCCTCTACGCTCGCGGATCCGCGTCTCTGGCCCCTCGCCGCATCCGCAACAGCGACGTCACGATCACGCCCGTCGCCCTCGACCTCATGGCGTCCCCCACCGATCTCCTCGCCCAACTCGCAGCACTAGCTCACAGGATGTGGAACGAACGTTAAGAAGGAGCTATCTGTGAGGTACCCCCGTCGAACTGTCGGCGCTGTGGGAGAAGCTCACCTCGGCCGACCCTCACCGATCAACTACGAGAAAACCACCGGTGGCCTGCCCGCCGGGGGCTCGTGGGTGAAGTCGGTGATGGTGTCGCTGGGGTGAGGTTGGCCAGCCAGGCAGACCAACTCGGCAGATCGGGTAGCAACGCCCATCGGGCACCGACACACCACAACAATGACTCCGCCCAAAGCCCCGCACCAGTGCACGAACGACCGGACCGTCCCGCCCATGGAGACCGACCAGCCGCCTCTTCAACAAGATCACCGCTTCTTCAACACGCACTCAACGCCGAGACGGGCCGCGGCCGCGAGAAGAAGCTGTCCGGCATAGAAGCCGACGCCGTCGCCAGGCCCCGCTGTGCGCCTCAGTCCACTAACGACGGCGTGTACGCGGCCGACCCGAGTCTCGTCAACGGGAGCTCGGCTGCGGCGAGAGGCGCTTCTAGCTGGCGCTCAGGGTTGAAGACACCCTCTTAACCGGTTCGTCCGTCGTAGCCGCAACGTTTTTACACGTCCTACAGAACCGACATAGCACCCGAACCAACATACTGCTTACCACAACTTGACAAGCCAGACAAATCACCTCACCTGCATCTGCGAATCGGCGCATATCGGCCACTTCGAGCAATCCAGTTGCGGTGAGACTGGGGTGAAGTGTGAGATCTACGGGGTGCGAATCAAACGAGTGAGAATCCAGAACTATCGGTGCCTGCGGGACGTGAACATCTCCTTCGACGAGATCACGACGTTCATCGGCCCCAACGGGTCCGGAAAGTCGGCTGTCCTTCGGGCGCTGGACTGGTTCTTCAACGGAACGGCCGGCACCCTCACCGAGGAGGACGTGTGGGCCGGAGCCGCACACAAGCAGATCAGCGTCGAGGTGCAGTTCTGCGAACTCACAGACCTTGATCGGACGACGCTGGGAAAGTACGCCGCTGGCCAGGTGCCGACGGTCACGCTGTGGCGCCGTTGGGAGGACGGCACGGCCAAGCTGTCGGGTAGGACGCTCGGCTATCCGGCGTTCAGACAAGTACGGCAGATGGACATGGCCAGCGAACGGATCCAGAAGTACCGGGCGCTACGCAACCAACGTCCCGACCTCGAGCTTCCCGCAATCCGCAGCGCGACGGACGCTGAGGACGCGATGACCGCATGGGAACAGCAACATCCGGACCAGCTCGAGCCCGCGGAGTTGGCGGCGGACGGGCACTTCTTTGGCTTCGCCGGGCAGGCGAAGATGACGGGCCTGTTCGACTACGTGTTCGTCAACGCGGACCTTCGGGCAGTGGAGGAGGGACGCGACGTCAAGGGCTCCATCATCGGCCGGATCATGGACCAGGCCGTCAACCGCACCCAGGCCGAGAAGGAACTACTCGACCTGCAGGCGGTCTTCGACGACCGACGCGGCCAGATCCACAACGATCATTTCAAGGAACAGCTCAGGGAGCTGTCAGAAGAGCTGACGACGGAGGTCGAGCAGCTCACGCGAGGGCGGAGGCTCCACGTCAGCTCACACGTCCCGGAGATGCGCATCCCCCAGGCCCAGTTCCAGGTGTCGGTCATGGACGGCACCGCAAGTACCCGCGTCGATCAGCAGGGCCACGGCTTCCAGCGAGCACTGCTGATCACTGCTCTACGGGTCTTGGCCGAGAGGAAGGCCGCCGAAGCGAGCCGGACGGTCTTCCTGGCGATCGAGGAGCCGGAGCTGTTCCAGCATCCACTGCAGGCCCGAACGTTCGCCTCGGTGCTCCGGGCGCTCGCCGACCAGCCGGAACGCGGTATGCAGATCGCCTACGCGACGCACAGCCCGTACTTCCTGGAGGCCGAGGGCTTCCAGCAGGTGCGCCGACTCTCGCGCATCGTCGAGGACGGAGCACCCTCGGTCAGCGTTCACTCCGCCACCCGGCACAGCGTCCGGCAGCGGCTCGACCTGGCCACGGAGGATGCGAAGCTGTCCAAGAAGTTCGCGCGGGCCTACCTGACACAGCTCCCGGAGGCGATGTTCGCGCGCGCGGTGATCCTGGTCGAAGGGATCACGGACAAGGGAGTGCTCGAAGGCTGCGGGCTGAGGTTGGACCCGCTCAACAAGAACGGCGTCATGGTGGTGCAGGTAGGCGGCAAGCAGAACCTGCGCCTGCCGTATGCGATCCTTACCGAGCTGGGCATCCCCACTTTTGTCGTCTTCGACGCGGACGCACAGAACAAGGAGCGCCAGCCGGGAGACACCGACAACAAGCTCGCCAACAGGATCGCGCAGTGCATCGACGTGAACCGCAAGCTTTTTACCCTCCTCGGCGCAACACCTAAGGACTGGCCCAGTCTGCAAGTGACAGATCGCTATGCGGTGTTCCCCGAGACCCTGGAGAGCTTCCTCGCAGAGACATGGCCGGAGTGGGAGCTGACCAAGAAGGAACTCATCGCAAAGGGCGACGGGACCGAGGACAAGGACGAGCACACTTACTGCCAAGCCACGCTGCACACCAGGGCGCTTCCGCCACCGCAACTGGTAGAGATCGTCAGCCGCGCCCACCTGCTGGCCAAGGAGAACTAACCGACCGCCGCGGCAGTCAGCGACGACCTTCAATCGACTACAAACGACGTTAGTTCGTCGCCATCCACACCCGAGCACCGTGCAGATGCATGAAGCTGACGTAGTGACTGTCTACGACCGCAACATCGCTTAGAGTCAGACGCAGCTGTGGAACGAGGTGCCGATGACCGGCGACGAGCTCGCCTCACGTAGTAAGCAGAGAGCCGACGAGCGCTTCGATGCCATAGTGAACGATCTAGAAGCGCTGATGCGCTCCAGTGAGCCTTTTTCAGTGGCAGATTCGTGCGTGCTTATCACAGCATGATCGCGGACGGCGTGGGCCTTGCCGGACGTCAAGAAGCCCCTGGTAGGACGGTTGATCTCTCACAACCCCCGTCCCCACCAAAGGCCTCACATGCTTTTGTACCGTGCTTCGCCGCCGTTATCGCGCCGGACCCTGACCTACGCCACTGGTGTCGTCCGCCGCCACCGCCAGGCCCTCGGCAGCAAAGGACGGCGCTTGCCCCCGGGCATGCAGGCTCTAAATGACCCTGGTCTACCTGCGCAAAGGCGATACCTACGCCGAACTGGGCGCCGGATTCGCCGTCTCCACCACCACGGCATGGCGCTACATCAACGAGTCCGTCGACCCGCTCGCCGCCCGATCGCCCAAACTCGGCGCGGCGCTGGCCAAAGCGGTCAAAGCCGGGCTGCCGTACCTGGTGCTGGACGGCACCTTGGTCTCGATCGACCGGGTCGCCGCCGACCGGCCCTACTACTCGGGGAACACCGCCGTCCCGGCATGAACCTCCAGGTCATCGCCGCACCGGACGGTACCCTGCTGTGGGTGCCGGGACCGCTGCGCGGCTCGGTCCACGACCTGACCGCGGCCCGGATCTGGGGCGTCGTCCGGGCACTGGCCGCCACCGGGCTGCTCGTGCTGGCCGACAATGCCTACCAGGGCGCCGGCGCGCACATCCTCACGCCCTACAAGGGACGCGACAAGCCCGAGCCGCAAAAGGACGCCAACCGCGCACACGCCAAGATCCGCGGACCCGGCGAACGAGCGAAAGCCCAGCTCAAGTCATGGCGATCGTGGGGAAGCTACGCTGCTGCCTCCACCCCGCCCGACCACCTCGCCAAAGCCATCCACACCCTGCAACTCCGCGAGACACGCTAAAAAGGCTCACTATGAACCCGACACCCAAACGCTTTACATCGGGGGCGAAGCCTTCACACCCGTGCAGCAGGAAGTCATCGACTACACCATCTCTGGCCGACGCGTGGTGTGGCGTTGGTTGAACGTCATACCTCCCGAAGAAGATCGCAGAGAAGATCTACCGTGCGCTCCGGGGTCGCACTGTCGACGCACAGGCGTTCCATCGCCTGTAGGTGGGTGTCGACGTCGTCGCGCTTGTCCAGGTACATTGCGCCGGTAAGATTCTCGACGTAAACCACGTCCGGCGCATCATGCACGGGAAAACGCAGGACCGTGAAGGCCCCGCCCTCGGCAGCTGCAATGCCGGACCAGAACGGCATGATCTGGATGGTGACGTTGGGCAGCTTGGACATCTCGATGAGATGCTCGAACTGGCCGCGCATCACCTCAGGTCCGCCGATGGGGCGCCGCAGGGCCCCCTCGTCCACCACGGCCCACAGGCGCGGTGCGTCCGGGCCCGTGAGGCGTTCCTGACGTTGCAGGCGCTGTTCCACGCGCTGGTCGATCTCGTGTTCGGCGGCCCTGGCGTTGCCCAAGCGGATCAACGCTCGCGCATACCCCTCCGACTGCAACAGTGCCGGGATGGACTGCACATAGGTGCGGATCAGCGCCGCCGACTCCTCCAGTTTTACGTAGGTCTGGGACTCGATGGGAAGGACATCGTCAAAACTGCTTTGGAAAGTTTCCAGCCTGTTGAGCAGTTCTTCGAGTTTTTGGCAGCGTTGTTCAGCCTCAGAGGCGCGGCGTTGGGCGTGATCCAGTTGGCTGGTGAGGTTGCCGATCTCGGCTTCGAGGTGGTCTCGTTCGGCTTGCAGGGCAGCGCGGTCAGCCTCCCAAGTAGCCTTCAGCCGATCGTGCTGGCGGATACGTTCGGCGAGTCGCCCTTCTAGGTGCGCGGCGTAGCGTTCGGCTTCGCGTTGGCCCACCACGGCGACGTGCAATTTGTCGCGGACAAGGCGCACCCGGTACTCATGCGGATGGGTGACTTGGAGGGCCGCCAGTTGCAGCCCAGTCAGGTGGTCGCGGACCTGTGGAGAGACGTCCATGCCCTGCTCGGCCTTAATGGCTAGCAGCCGGTCTAGGAACGAGTCGTCACCGGGAATGCGCCTGCCACTTAGGTAACGCGAAACAGTGCCCTTATCGAGGTGGTACGTCCGGGCAAATCGGTTCTGCGACATCCCTACCTGTGCCCAGACTGTGCGGAGCTCCCTGACCCACGCCCGTACTTCTGGGCCGAGCGTGGGATCCAGGCCTTTCAACCCGCCCAGGGCGGGGGGATCAGCCGCGTCCTGCGGCACGATGTCGGTCATACCTCCATGATCGGCTGTGGCCCCGCCGCTCCACTCCGTTCCCTCGATGCCGGGTGTTGCCATCTTTCGCAACACCCCAATGCGCAGTCGTTGCGGCATGGTGCAACACCCGCCGCGAGTGGCTTCCTGGAAGCAAGTCGGTGCCATCCGGGCGCCGGGTCCTGAACACGGTGAAGGCGGCATGCACCAACCTGAACTTTCTCCGACCGGCCCAAACGGCCTGCGCACCCTGGTGATCGTGATGGTCGCCGTCGCCATCGGCATCGTCGTCGGTGCACTGTCGCTTTTTGCCGACCATGCGGTCCCCGAGGTACTGCTGGCGGCGAGCGCGGCGACCAGCAGCACCGCCGATCTACTCAACCAGATCCTCCCTGTGTGCCATCCCCTTCCTAGTCCTGATGATTCAGAGGAGGAGCATCCAGACGATCACACCGAGCGTCACGGCTGACCAAGGGGCCACCGAGACATACGAACGCTCGGCGGTCCACCGCTAGAGAGGCCGGCCCCACGAGTGAGCTGTACCGAGTACTAACGGACTGAGCCAGATGTGGCCAACAGTGCAGGTGTGACCACTCAGCGACTTGATGAAGTCCGGAACAGCGCTCACGGTGAGGGCGGTGCCGCTCTTCTTTGGAGGTGGGCGTGGCACGGTCCTCCAAGCCCGAGGCCAGGGCCTCCGCAGAAGCGATCGTGGCAGAGTTCGGCCGGACGGTATCCCAGAAACGCGGGCTGGGGGGAGCCGAGGAGGACCAGCTACGAGGCCCTCTGGAGATACTCCTGCGGAAGCTCGGCACATTTATCGGCGTGGACGCCATCCCCTATGGTGAGGTGAGGCTCGGCTCGCTCCGTGCACGGCCGGACTACGCCGTGAACATCGGGCAAGTGCGAGTCGGCTATGTCGAGTTGAAGAAGCCTGGCAAGGGTGTCCCTGGGGCGGCGGAGTGGCGTCCAGGGAGAGGTGACCAGGAACAGTGGAGTAAGCTCTGCTCGCTCCCGAACGTGATCTATACCGACGGCGTAACGTGGGCGCAGTACTCGTACGGCGAGCGGATTTCGCCGATTGTCAGGCTCGCCAACACGATTTCCGACCTGCGCCGCCCCTTGGCGCCTGCCGTCGCCGACCTGGTCGGCGTCCTTCGGCGGTTCCTGCTCTGGGAGCCGGAGTCCCCTCGAACGTTGACCTCGCTGGTGGGAATTCTCGGGGGCTTGTGCGGCCTGTTGAAGGACGAGGTCCACGCTGCGATCACCGACCCGCTGAAGAAGCGGTCGCAGATGCGGCTGGCATTGCTGGCCGACGACTGGCGGGACCTGCTCTTCCCTGGTCTCGACAATGAGCGGTTCGCTGACGCGTTCGCCCAGACCATCACGTTCGCTCTGCTCCTAGCCCGTGTCGACGGCATCGACCTCCTGGGCGAGAGTTATTACGAGATTGCCCAGAAGCTCGGGAAGCGGCACCTGCTGATGGGGCAGGCGTTTTCCGTGCTCACCACCGGCGTGGACGATGAACTGGACACGATCGAGACCCTGCGCCGTGTCATCGATGTCGCCGACCTCAATGATTTGGACGTCAACCCGGCGGATGCCTACGCCTACCTGTACGAACGCTTCCTCGCGACCTACGACCCCGCGCTGCGTAAGGACACCGGTTCGTACTACACCCCCATCGATGTCGCCCGCCATATAGTCAGATTTGTCGACGAGGTACTGCAAGAACATCTCGACAAGGATTGGGGTTTCGCCGACGAGGACGTCGTGATCGTGGATCCCGCTATGGGAACTGGGACCTTTCTGGTCGAGGTCATCAGCGCCGTTGCCGACCGTGTCGGCGACAGGCTCGGCCCTGGGACACGTGAGGACTTCGTCCATGATCTGGTCTCGAGAAGGCTCATCGGGTTCGAGATCCAGGTCGCCCCATATGCGGTCGCCGAACTTCGCATTCATGGGTCCTTCAAGACCCGGTTCCGAGTGGAGACGCCCCCCAAGGCGCGACGCTTTCTCACCGACGCGCTGGCCGACCCGAGCCAAGTGCAGCGGAAGCTTGGCGCCCCGTACCGGGTGATGGAGGAAGCGCGCGACGAGGCGAACGACATCAAGCTCAAGGTTCCGGTGATGGTGGTCATCGGCAATCCGCCCCACGTGGAGAACGCGAAGGGCCGCGCCCCATGGATCGAAGAACCACGACAGGGGACGCCAAGGCCCCGGTCCGTCGCCGCGCGCCCCTCCATCGACGAGTTCAGAGCCGAGGGTCTTGGCCGCTACGAGTCCGACCTGCATGGCATGCCCTGGTACTTCCTGCGCTGGGCGGCCTGGAAGGTGTTCGAGGCCGAGCAGCGCATGCCGGCGGGCGTAGTCGCCTTCATCGTCCCGTCCAGCGTGACCAGAAGCCGAGCCTTCAGCGGTCTGCGTGAGTATCTGCGACGCAAATGCAAGGTGGGCTGGGTCATCGAACTCACCCCGGAGGGCAACCGTCCGCCGATGTCCACGCGCATCTTCGGGCCCGATGTAGGTCGGCAACTCAGCATCCTCGTTTTCGCTAACGCCGCCGCCGGTTCCGATGAGAGAGAAGCAGCCGAAGTTTGGTATATCGCGTTGACCGGAACAAGCGAGGAGAAGCGCTCGGCGTTGAAGAAGCTGAAGACAACAGATCCACGTTGGCAGCGCTGCAGCCCCGATTGGCAGGCCGCTTTCCTCCCAGCCGGCGACCCGATATGGACGTCCTCTCCCTCACTCGGCGATCTCATGCCTTGGCGCTCCAGGGGGATCACCCCGGGCCGGACCTGGGTCTACGCTCCCACGGCCGACCTGCTACAAGACCGGTGGCGTGCGTTTATCGCGGCGCCGGTAAGTGAGCGCCGCGAACTCTTTCGGGAAAGCCGGGACCGAACTTTGCACAGCAAAGTGAAGCCGCTCCCCGGGTTTTCACGAGCCGCTCGACCGCTGGCAGAAGAGTTCACTGACTGTCCCGAGCCGATCCGAGTGGCCTACCGCTCATTCGACCGACAGTGGATCATTCCCGACAACCGGCTCTTGGTCATGGCCCGTCCCCCACTCTGGCAGGTCCGATCCGAGCGTCAGATTTATCTCTCCGAACAAGACGCCCACCAGATCGAGGACGGCCCGGCATTGACGTTCACCGGACTCATACCGGACCTCGACCACTTCTGCGGCTGGGGCGGCGGCGGGGTGCGCCCCCTTTGGCGCGACCCCGCAGGCAACGTTCCCAACATGACCGGCAAGTTGCTCAACCATCTCAGCAGCCTATTGGGGCTCTCCGTCTCCGCGCCGGATGTGCTGGCCTACATCGCGGCTGTGACCGCACATCCCGGATACACCCGCCGGTTCAAGCAAGAGTTGCGGCAGCCAGGCGTCCGAGTCCCGATCACCGCGGACCCGGCGTTGTGGAAAGACGCATTGACCATCGGCCACGAGGTCCTCTGGCTACACACCTACGGCAGCCGCGTCACTGACCCCGCCACGACGCTCCGACGCTCTGAGCGCGCCGTCGTCGAGCGCTTCAGCATCAAATGTCTGGCTCCTGTGAGATCACTTCCCGAGCAGCTTTCCGAACGCCTCCACTATGAACCCGATACCCAAACGCTTTACGTCGGCAGCGGATCCTTCGCACCCGTGCGGCAGGAAGTCATCGACTACACCATTTCTGGCCGGCGCGTGGTGTGGCGTTGGCTGAACGACCGGACCACCCGGCCCCGAAACAAACGCAGATCGTCGGAACTCGACGACATTATGCCAACTACCTGGAGTCGGGACTTCACGTTGGAGTTCCTCGCCCTTCTCTCCGTCTTGACAGGATGTGTGCTTCTGCACCCGGAACAGGCACGACTCCTGGAGGATATCTGCACGGGTCCGCGGATCGACACAAGAGACCTCAACGACGCTGGAGTCCTTCCCGTCCCTCTCGCCGCCACAAAGCCACCGTCATCAGCACCATCCAACTTCTCTTCCCTTCCCGGAAGCTGACCTTTGCTCCAGCTTCCCCTCGCCAAGCCTTGTCCGAACCCCGCTGCCGTTGCTGGCGGCCATGTCGTCTCGTTGTCGGCTCGGCGGTTCCGAAACGGATCGGCATGCGACGGCATTGTCCAACCCGAAATTCGGGCTCGATGGGGACGAGCTGATACAGAATGGCCCCCAGAACACCATCTTGATACGACAACTTCGGACTTTTAATCCGTAGGTTGTGGGTTCGAGTCCCACGCGACCCACCACCCCTGACCAGGGCAAACGCGAGATCGTCCCGGTTTGCCTGCTGCCCGATTCGCCCCGTTCCGTCCCCCCGTCTGCTCGATGTTTGCTCGCGGGCACGCTGCCGGCCGGGATGTGGCCGAAGGCGTCCAGGAGTCCAGGCAGGGACTGGTGGGCGAGGTTGCCGCGGTCGGTGGAGCAGCGGTGATGACGCTTGTCGATCTTTCCGCCACCGTTGTCGCGCCCGGAGCGGATGTGCCCGCGGGTGTGCGACCCGTACGGCGGTGAGGTGAGCACCAGCGCCGCTCTCCCATGCAGGGCCTGCAAGAGGATGGATTCTGAATTCGAGCTGTCGCCTCGGATTCAGCACTTCGAACATTCAGGCAAGGCCTCGCCAATCGCGCAGAATAAACTCGCGACATCCTTAATTTCTTCACCCTCCATAACGAGCTCTCGAGGGGAGCCGAATGCTCCCCCTTAGAAGCAGATTCGGCGCACCTAAGACCGGCTACTTCTAGCCACGCTTCACGGGCTCCGACCTGAAGCGTGCGCCATTCACCACGCCGCGACCGGGAAACGCGGAACCTGTCCCACAACCTGCGGGCCACGGCATGCGGAGGCAACCCCGTTTGTGCCGTGACGACTAGATATTTGGGCGTATCCCCGACTACTGAACTAGCTTGGCGCCCCACAGCGGGTAGCGCCCCCTGGGCCGACTTTCGGTGTCGAGGACAAGGACCTCGATGTCACCCCTAAGCGTCTCGATCGGCCCGTCTAGGGTCGGCCGCACGAGCCTGAAGGCGACCCGGGCGTTCTCGGCTTCAAGCAATGCGCCGAAGTCGTTGGCGCTGTAGCGCCCGGCAAAAAACCCTTCCAGATCGGAAGCGAATACGAACGTGTCACTTTCCTCGAACCGGACAAAATATTTCACCGGCAGCGTCGCCCACCTTTCACTGGGAACACGTCGAATCAGCAGGTAACAACGGTGATATTCTGGTACTTGACTTTCGGGTCCGTGTAGCCATACTCCTCAAAGCGGTTCGGACCCATGATCTATACGTATCGCACTTCCCGGGAACCTCCCATTCGGGCGAGCCCTGGAAACCCGACTCCGCGTGAGGATCCCACTTGGCCGCATGCCTCGCAGATTCGCGCCCTTGATAAAGCTTTTGAGTAGGATCTGTGGGGCTTACCGTGCGCAGGGTCCCCTGCCCGGCCTTAATCCTGCAATCTCGTTTGCAGCCCACACAGGAACTTCGTTGTCGTTGTGCACCAGCACCGGCATTGAGCCGGCGAGCACATCGTACGTGTGCAGGTCGGCGACAGTGAGGTTGTGGACCCGCTGATGATGGGCGCATCACAGCTTTGTCGCGGTGACCTGCACGTAGATGCCGGCACTGGTGCGGAGCCTTGCCGCGGTCGGCCTCCCATATATCGAGCTTCCCTGATCAAAGAGAAGCTGCTCGGGCGGTTAGGAAGGGCGGCGGCGTATGCCCTCAGGGGTGAAGGCGAAACTCGTTTCGAGCGACTGGCCGCTGGAGCGGACGGCGAGCAGGACGGGTTCGCTGTAGAGGGGTGGCCAGCTGGATTCGGCGTCGGGTTCGGTGCCGTTCCAGAGGTGAAAGGAGATCATCGGGTCGGTAGGCGACCCGCTCGTGTAGCTCAGGGTTTTGCCGTAGAGCGGATTGGTTCCGCCGAAGTGGATCGAGGGCGGACCGAAGGTCTCGAGAACATCGGACAGGCTTCGATCGTGCGCCGTCCATCGGCGGTGTTCGGTTGCGAGGGAGGAGTACTCCGCTGTGGTGAGCGTCCGGTCGATCTTGAGCCAGCCCTGTGCTCGGGAGTACTCGGCGTAGACCGATGCGATGCCTGATTCATAGCGGCCGGGGATCACGAGTGCGAAAGCACCGGTCACGCCAAGGGGCGTCCAAGCCCCACGCTCTTCGAGCAAGCGAGGAAACCCAGGCCCGTCCCTGCGCTCGGCGTACTCGAGATGGTCAAGGACGAGGCGGATGGCCGCCTCACCGCCGGACATACCGGGTCGGCGCAGCGCCAGGTTGAGCTGGTCAACGAGATAGTCACGGATCTCCGCACCTGTACGAAGACCCTGGGGATTCGACATCGACGCAGTCTCCCCTAGACAGCAGGAGGAACGAGAACCGGAGTGTGATGCAGGCTCAGGTCTGGTCGGTGGCCAGCTCGGCGATCTGAATCAGCCGGGCGACGTACGGGCGCGTCACTTTCAGCACCAAGGGGAGAACGGCGGTGAGTTCTGCCGCGCAGTCGTTGAGGATCTGCCGCCGTCGGGAATCCAGCCTGCCTTGGCCGGACAAGTAGGTGGTGACGCAGCCGGCGATGTAGGCGTCAAGCGCGGAAACCGATTCTCCGCTGGGCGCATCAATCCAGCGCAGCCCTTCGGGGAAGGGCTCGTTCATGTGGTGCGCCCACAGGGCCTGCACGGTGTCGAAGTTCATCGGGTGGTGCCTTGAGTGAGGGCTGCTGCCTCGGCGCTGGCGGCGCGGAGTCCCTGAAGATTGGGAATGGGGTGTAGAACTTGGGTTCAAGGAGTCGTCGCAACACGTCTTTTCGGTGAGCATAGATGCTCACTGAAGGCTTCGGCGGAAGTCTTCCAGTCCAGGTTCTTGCGTGGGCGGCTGTTGAGAGTGGCGGCGACGGCGTCGAGTGCGTCTTGGTCGTGTCGGCTCAGGTCGGTACCCTTGGGGAAGTACTGGCGCAGCAGTCCGTTGGTGTTTTCGTTGGTGCCGCGCTGCGGGTTCGTCCTCTTCGCCGCGGCCCGGTCGAACCTGCGGCCAGGGTTCCGTTCTCCGCCTGCTTGCGCCAGTGCTCGATGTGGGAGTGGTACAGACGTTCCGACCGCAGCAGCGCACCACGCTCGGGGCTGCCCTCGGGAAGAGCGTCATAGGCAGCCAGGATCCGAACCTTGTAGGCCTTGGCGAACGTCCGCCGCTTCGCGCGTTCGGGCTGCTGCTCGGTCACACGACCATCCTGCCCCGTCATGGCGGCCTGGTCAGCGAGGGTCATCGTCACTATCTCGATCGTCCTGTCTTGCCCTGCTTCACATCACTAGGACCCGTTCATCTCATGTCTCACATCAGTCTGACAGTGAGGGCTTCGCCATCGGGTTCGGCCGGTTCGGGCGCAGCGGCCGCGGAGCGGAGCCGGCCGTCAAGGAGAGCGCAGGTCTCGGCGGCGATTCCCGTGGTGGTCCACGCCACCTACTCGACGGCCAAGCTGGACAGGTTGGAACAGGTTGGAACGGGTTGGAACAGGTTGGAACGCCTATGAGGTGAGCCGAGTTTGTCCTCATCGAAGGAGTTAGCGTTCCATGTCAAGAATCATCTCCCTGTCGCTCCTGGGCCTCGCCGCCCTGGCCTCCACCGCGGTGCTGGCCGGTCCCGCTTCCGCGACGTCCCCGCCGACCTGCCAGATCAACCCCTCCACGTCCGGGCCCAGCCCGATCGTCTGCGGCACCTTCCGGGCCGCCTCGACCTACGGCATCCACAACGCCGTGGCCAACGGCCCGTCCACCGGTTACACCTGGACAGTCCCCGCCGGCATCACGTCCTTCAGCGGATGCTCCTTCACCACCGCCTTCTGCGACTTCACCTTCCACTCCGACGGCAACGACCACGACCTCACCACCAGCGTCCAGATCAACGGCTCCTCCCCCCTCTCGGTCACCGCAGTGATCCCCGCCGTCTGTGGCAGGTTCCTCTGTTGATCCCGCTCCCAGAGGGGGTCCCGAGTATTCAGAGCCTACCTCTGACCTGGGGAAACTCTCGCTCGCCAGGCCGCGCGGGTCCAAGTGATCGCCAACCGGGACGGGCCCGTCGCACCCGCAGACCCGTGGAGCGCGACCGGCTACGCGTTCTGCGCATCCTGACCTGAGGAATCGGGAGTACGAGTTGACCAGCGACCGAGGCCCTGGCTCCGACAGACCAACACCGACCGCTGGGACCAGCACGGCAACACTCACATGAGGAACAGCACATGAATTACCAGAACTCACGGCTTTGCAGGTCGCTCCTTGCCGCCTGCGTCGCCATCGGCACCGTGTGCGCCGGGAGCCTTCTCGCGGCACCGGCCGGAGCTGCCGGCGGTCTCGTCCTGACCAACGCGACATCGCACTTCGACTCCGTGTCGAGCAAGTCGGTCCAGGTGGACTGCCCGGCCGGTATGCAGGTGGTGGGCGGCGGCTCGGACATCCCGTTCTCGGGGGTGTCGGTCGCGAACCGGGTGCGGCTGGTGGAGCTGCGGCCGGTGCACAACAACAACGGTCCCGACGGCTACGTGGCCGTCGCCAAGGAGGTCGACGCGGCGGTGACCGACGACTGGGAACTGGATGTTTACGCGGTCTGTTCCGACCCGATCCCGGGTCTGTACCTGGCTGGTGGCAGCGGCCCGGCCGGGTCCGCCACGGTGCAGTCGGCCGACGCCGTCTGCGCGCCGGGCAGCGTGGCGCTCGGCGGTGGTGGCCTGGTGCGCAACGCGGGCTTCCAGGCCGACCTGCGAACGGTGGCCCCCAGCCAGACCGGGGATCGGTTCACCGCGGTGGGCGGCGAGGACGTCGACGGGTACGACAAATCCTGGTCGATGGTCGCCTACGCCATCTGCGCGCCGCGGCCGCCGGGCTACCAGATTCACGTCGAGACCAACCCCGGCAGTCCCACCGCCTCGCGGAAGGCGTTTACTTCGAACTGCCCCGTAGGCACGCGACTGCGCGGCTCGGGCGTGGCGACCGATCCGACCGCCGGGGGCGGCATCGGCCTGGAGCAGGTCTTCCCGCAGACCCAACTCACCGCGACCCAGGCCCTCGCGGTCGCGACCGAACCCATCACGGCCGACTGGGGACCCATCCAGGTCTTCGCCATCTGCGCGACCTGAGCCAGGAGCCCGAGCCGACCGGTGCCGCCCACTGGGCACCGGCCGGCTCCGGCAGGACCACCCGCGGCGCTGGGCGATATGAGACCGGGAGAAACCGCAGGTCAGATCTTCGTCCGTGGGAAGTCCGTTGTGACTTGACAAACACCAGGACGGCGGTCTGTCGGCAAGAAGGGGAATGAACGCCCTGGTCAGCGCTATGGCAGACGACAAGAAGCCTGAGAACAGCCTGATCGGCGGGATGGTCGGTCAATACTCTGCGTATTACGGCCCAGCCGGTGGGCTGGAGCCGCCGATGGCCGATAGCGCCAGGCGCTTGTCGAGGTTGATCTGGATCTCCCCGTAGGGGGTCATGTTGGTGTGGAAGACCGGGGTGAGGCCACGCTGGTCGGCGTCGGTGAGCACGTCCTGTTATTCGGGCAAAGCGAGCGTGTCTTGCATCATCAAGGTATTGATGTAGCCGAGGCAGCTCTGCAGGATGTGCAGGCACAGCATGCCGAGCTCCTGTTCCTCCTTGCGGTTGGAGGCCAGCTCGCCGCCCTTGCCGAAGCGGATGTAGTCGTTGACGCCGTTGTAGTTCTCCACCACGTTCAGCCCGGACTCGGTCTCGCGCTGTGCGCTGCCGGATGGCGGTGGCGTACTTCATCATCAGGTCGTAGTTACGCTCGATGACATCCCACCGGATCGGCCTGGTGAGCGCTGGCCCGACCAGCGGGTAGGAGAACTCGTCCCCGGCGGCCGGGCACGTACAGCTTCATCATGTTGATCTGCTTGAACCGGGCGACCAGGTCGAAGTCCAGCAGACTGGTGATGCCGAACCCGACGAAGGTGGCGCCATGGGAGTCGACGAAGTTCTGCTCGATCTCCATGTCGGTGCCGTGCCGCATCGCCCCCTCGACCATCGCGTGCACCTGCGACGCCGAGCAGGCGATCAGCTGCGAGTGCACGGCCATCGCCCCGGACGTCTCCACCGTCCAGTAGATCAACACGCCGCGCTTGGCCCGCCGGTAGCGGGAATGCCATTCGGTGAAGATGTTCTGGTCGTAGGCCGAGAAGTGGGTGGAGTCGGAGGCGACCGAGCTCGTGCCCTCGCCCCACAGATCGGTGTGGCGGGCGGAGAAGGTGGCGTTGGCGATGGTCCGGGCGACCTCGCGGCAGCCCTGTGCTTGCCGGAAACCTCGTCCGCGCAGGTCAAGCCGCATGTTCGTACTCGTTGAGGATGCCGCCCAGACGTTGCTTTCTTCGGATGTTCAGGTGGGTGATCTGGTTCGGTTCGGTGATCGGTGGAGGCAGCGGCTTCAAGGGGCGGGCGTTAGCGATGCCCTGGTGAGGC
>NZ_JBFAGB010000063.1:0-31999 GCF_040639875.1 Actinomadura sp. NPDC023710 | reverse complement strand
GCCGGGCAGGACGGCGCCCGCGTTGCCGCTGTGCCGCGCCCAGTAGGTGATGGCCATGTCGCACCAGGACGCCCGGAGGAACTCGTCGCCGTGCCGGGACGCGTACTCCCGGGTGATGGTGTTCGGCCGCCCGGACATCCCGAGCGACCCGCGGGCCTCGGCGACCATCTTCGCCGCGGTCATCGCTTCTCGCCCTCCTCGCGCGTCGGCGGACCGCGGAAGATCCCCTCACGGTCGGGCGGACCGTAGAGCCGTTCGAGGATCTCCTGCTCGTCGGGCTCGGTGGCGACGTGCACGTCCGGGTGGACGTCCACCTCGTCCATGTGCTCGATCTCCTGGTTCATGCCGTCCTCCTGGTCGCGCACGCGCTTCCGGCTTCGCGGGCAGCCGCCGGCCGTGACCACGGTGACGCCGTCCTGGTGCCGCCCGTGCGGGCGTCGCTCGTCGCGGCCAGATTTCTGGAGGCGCATTGCCGAGACGGCGATACCGACGAAAGAATGATCACGCTCGGCAACGGGCCACTACAGAGAGTATGTCGCCCTGAATGCGGCGTTTCTCCAGCCGAACGGAAAGACCCTTGTCGCCCACCCAGCAGTCCTTGCTCTTCTCCGGATTGTTCAGGGCCTTGCGTCACACCCAGCCCAGGAAGCACCGCATGATGCAAGTTGTTCCGTCGCCCCAGGCCGGCCGGCGGGTTTTGAGAAACGGCTGTTCCCCCAGGGCCGGATGGGATTTCAGCCTTCCTGTTTCCCGACGGAGGGTGTTCGTCCGTCGGGCAGGCGGACGCCGGTCAGGGGCTCGAAGGCGTTCGCGGTCGCGCCCGGGCGCAGAGGCTCGGCCTGGCCGCCTCCCGTGACGGGCAGGCGGCTGCCGTCGACCGCCGGGTCGACGTAGTGGGCGAACCAGGCGTCCAGGCGTCCCGCCAGCTCGGTGCGGACGGCCGCCGATCCGGGGTCGTCGACCAGGTTGCGTTCTTCACCGGGGTCGGCGGCCAGGTCGTAGAGCTCGTGCGGGCCGTGCGGGTAGCGGTGGACGTACTTCCAGCCCTCGGTTCTGATCATCCGGACGGGCCCGTACTCGTCGAACACGATCACCGATGAGCGGCCGTCGCCGGGCGCCCCGGACAGGACGTCGGAGAACGACCTGCCGGGCAGCCCGCCGCCGTCGTAGGGCAGGCCGAGATGGTCCATCAGGGTGGGCCGCAGATCGTACGCCGACAGGAGCGCCGGGCTCACCCGGCCGGCGGGGATGCGGCCCGGCTGGCTCACGATGGCAGGCACCATGACGGAACTGTCGTACATGTTCTGGGGGAAGGTGCCGTTGCCCTTTCCCCAGATGCCGTGGTGCCCGCAGTTGAACCCGTTGTCGCTGGTGAAGACGACCAGGGTCGACTCGGCCAGCCCCGAACGCGCGAGCGATTCCATCACCCTGCCGATGCCCGCGTCCATCGCCGACACCGCCGCGAAGTACCCGACCAGGGCGGCGCGCACGTCGGGTTCGCCGCCGACCGGCGTGCCGTCCGTTTCCAGAGGCTGCCAGGGATGCGGGGAGCCCTGCGGGCAGGAGGCGAAGGCGCAGTCGTCGTAGAGGGCTTCGAACTCGCGGGGGTGATGCCCCTTCCACGGCTTGTGGGGGGCGGTGTAGTGCAGCGACAGGTAGAAAGGCTCGTCGCGCCGCGCCTCGTCGGCGACGAACGCGCACGCCTGGTCGGTGAGCACGTCCGTGAGGTAGTCCGGCGGCTGGAGGCGGGCGCCCTCGTCGTAGAGCACCGCGCGGTGGTACGGGCCGCCGCCGCTCTCGTGGGCCAGCCACCGGACGAATCCCGGCCGGGGCCGGTCGTTGGCGCCCAGGTGCCATTTCCCGATCATGCCGAGCCGGTAGCCGGCCTCGTGCAGGTCGTCGGTGAACAGGCGCCGTCCCCGGAGGAAGTCCGCGCCGTCGGCTCCCGCGTGCCGCCTGCTGATCCAGTCGTGGACGCCGTGCTGGGACGGGATCTGGCCGGTGAACAGCGAGGCGCGGGCCGGGGAGCACACCGGCGACACGCAGAAGAAGCGCGACAGCCGGACGCCGGAGGCGGCCAGGGAGTCGAGGCTCGGGGTCCGGATCTCGGGGTTGCCCGCGCAGCCCAGGGCCCAGTGGCCCTGGTCGTCGCTCAGGATGAGCAGGACGTTGGGGCGGGCGGGGTCACGGCTTGCCAATGAGGTCTCCGGAGGAGAGCGAGACGGGCGCGCGGCGTTCCGCGGAGGAGTAGGCGGCGAGCACGGCCTGGACGACGCGGCGGCCGTGCGGGCCGTCCGCGGCGGGCCGCGTTCCGGTGGCGACGGCGCGGGCGAAGTCGGTGAGCTGGGCCGCGAAGGCCGAGGGGATGTCGTCGGGGGCCGGGCGGTGCAGCCACGTCTTGGCGCCGTCCTTGTGGACGACCGTGCCGGTGTGCGGGGAGGCCGACAGCGTCCCCGTCTCCCCCACCACGACGACTTCGTCGTGCGGGGGCAGCGGGCCCGTGCTGGTCACCGCGATGTGCGCGGTCAGGCCGCCGGTGAGAGTCAGCCGCGCCAGGACGTCGGTCTCGACCGGCGGGTCCTTGAGCGTCGCGTCGACCCGCTCGATGTCCCGGCCGCTGAGCCACAGCAGCCTGTCCACGCAGTGGGCCCCGATGTTGATGAACACTCCGCCGCCGGACAGCCGCGGGTCCAGGAACCAGTCCGGACGGGAGCCGGCGCGGTAGTCGGAGCCGCGCCGGTCGGAGACCAGCACCGGTTCGCCGATCTCGCCCGCGACCAGCGCGGCCCTGGCCGCGGCCTTGTCGGGCAGATGGCGCTGGATGTGCCCGACGGCCAGCCGCACGCCGGCCGCGGCGCAGGCGGCGATCATCTGGTCGCAGTCGTCCAGCGAGGTGGCCATGGGCTTCTCGACCAGCACGTGGAGCCCGGCCGCCGCCGCGTCGCAGACGATGCCGGTGTGCGCGGCGTGCGGGGTGTTGACCAGGACGGCGTCGACCTCCCCGGCCGCGATCAGGTCCCGGTGGTCGCGGTAGTGGCGGGCGCCGAGCGGGGCGGCGACGCGGCGGGCCGTCGCCGGGTTCAGGTCGCACACCGCCGTGACGGCGACGCCGGGCACGCGCCGTGCGGCCTCGATGTGCAGGAGGCCGACGGCGCCCGCGCCGATCAGCCCGAGACGCAGGTCAGTCATGAAGGGGTCTCCCTCTGGGCGGCGCCGCAGGACCGGCGCACGACGATCTCCGGGCGCAGCCGGATCTGGTGGACCGGCAGGTCGGGCTCCCGCATGCGCTGGAGGACGAGTTCGGCCGCGCGGCGCCCGAGCGTCCGCTTCGGCGGGGACACCGCGGTGAGCGGGATCTCCGCCATCTCGGCGATCTCGTCGTCGTAGGCGACGATCGCCAGGTCGCCGGGGACGGCGAGGCCGAGGCGCCGCGCTGCCGAGACGACGAAGGCGGCCTCCTTGTCGCCGAAGCACACCGCGGCGGTGGCCCCCTCCCCGGCGATCCGCCGGACGTTGTCCTCCGCGACCTGGGGACTCCAGGCGCGCATGGGCGCAGAGAACGGGGGGACGACGGTCAGGTCCAGGTCAGACACCGCCGCCTGGAACCCGCGGCTCACCGGCTCGCAGGTGGGGTTCTCCGAGCGGGTCAGCAGGGCCAGGCGGGTGTGGCCGAGCGCGGCCAGGTGGCGGACGGCCGAGTAGCCGCCCGCCCGGTGGTCGGTGCGGACGTGGTCGGCGTGGTCGTCGTGGCCGTCCAGCCCTCGCTCGATCAGGACGGTGGGCACCGGCAGCCCGGCCAGGTGGCGGACGACCGCCGCCGGGTCCGGCGAGCCGATGAGGGTGGGCACGACCAGGAGGCCGTGGACGCCGGAGCCGAGCATGCGCTGCAGCGCCGCCTCCTCCTCCGCCGGGTTGTAGTGGGCGCACGCCAGCATCAGGCGGGCGCCGGCCGACGCGAGGGTCTCCTCGATGCCCTTGAGGACCTTCGGGTAGTACAGGGTCGTGTCCGGGACGATCACGCCGACGACCGAGCCCTCGCCGTGCACCGCCGGCCGCTGCCCGGCCACGAAGGTGCCCGCGCCCTGCCGCCGGACGACCAGCCCTTCCTCGGCCAGATCCTCCATGGCGCGGCGGACCGTGGTGAGGCTGACGCCGTGGAGGCGGGCGAGTTCCTGCTCGGTCGGCAGCTTCGCTCCGGCGACCCACGCGCCCGAGCGGATCTGTGCGCGCAACTGCCCGGCCATCTTCCGGAATTTCAGTTCCCTGCCCGCCGCGGCGTTGTCCGCGCTCTTCTTTCTTTCTGCACTCATTTCGCCCCTGCACTCATTTCAACGAACCGAGCGTCATGCCTTCGATGATCCGCCGGCCGAGCCAGACGTAACCCACCAGGAGCGGCAGCACCACGGTGCAGACTCCGGCGAACAGGCCGCCCCAGTCGGCGCCGTTGTACTGCATGCGTTGCAGGAAGCCGAGCAGCGCGATCGACAGTGTGGCCTTGTGCTCGCTCTGCAGGAAGATCAGCGCGAACAGCGTCTCACCCCAATGTTGGATGATGTTGAGAATCAGCGCGGTGATCACGCCGCTGCGCGCGAGCGGCAGCATGATCTGCCAGAACGTGCGGTTCGGTGAGGCGCCGTCGAGCGCCGCGGCCTCCTCCAGTTCCCTCGGCAGCGATCCGAAGAATCCGGTGAGGAAGAACACCGTGAACGGCATGGAAGTGGCGACGTAGAGGATCCACAGCCCCACCAGGCTGTCCACCAGGTACAGCCGGTTCATCATCACGTAGAGGGGCAGGATCATGACCTGCGCCGGAATCCCCAGCCCGAGGGCGAAGAAGACGGTCAGGCCGGCGTTCCAGCGGTTGAGCAGGCGGCTGAGCGCGTAGGCGGCGGGTGCGGCGAGCGCGATCGTCGCCACCGCCGTTCCGAACACCACCATGACGGTGTTCAGGGTGGCGACGCCGAAGTCGCTGGCCTGCCAGGCGCGCGCGTAGTTGCCCCACCGCGGGTCGGTGGGCACCCCCCACGGGTCGCTGAAGACCGCCCGGGTGGACTTGAGCGAGTTCAGCACCATCCAGACCGCGACGGCCACGCTGAAGAGGGCGAACAGCCAGGCGAAGGCGGCTCCCGCGTGCCTGGCCGGCCGCGGCGCTCTGCGTATCACGGACACCCCGGTCTCCTCTCAGTACTGGACGCCGTCGCGGCGGAACAGGCGGCGCAGCAGCACCACCAGCACGGCGACGAGGGCGAGCATGACCATGCCGGTCGCGGCCGCGGAGCCGTACCGGGGTACGCCGCTGAAGGCCTCGGCGTAGGCGTAGACGGCGGTGTTCCACACGTGGGTCGGCGGGAGCTGCCCCGCCGCGCCGGCGAAGGCGTAGATGAACTCGAAGAGCTTGATCGCGTGGATGCTCCAGAGCACCGAGCAGACGCCCACCACGTCCCACATCAGCGGGAGCGTCACGTGGCGGAACCGCTGGAGCGCGGTCGCGCCCTCCAGGTCGCACGCCTCGTACAGCTCTTTGGGGATGCGGTCCACCGCCGCCATCAGGATGGTGGTGAAGAACCCCGTCTGCGCCCACACCAGGCCGATCATGATGACGGAGAACAGGTGGGCGCCCAGCCAGTTCGGCGGGTGGGACAGGCCGGCGCCGCGCAGCGCGGTGTTGACCACTCCGTCGGCCTGGAAGAGGAATCCCCAGAGGATGGACAGCACGATGCCGGAGACGATGTTGGGGAAGAAGATGATCGACCGGACCGCCTTCCGTCCCACCATGTCCCGCAGGATGATCGTCAGCACGAAGCTCAGCGCGAACGTCGCCCCGCCGACGACGAACAGGATGACCAGCGTGTTGGTGAACGCGTCGTGGAAGACGGGGTCCAGCATCAGCCGGCGGTAGTTGTCGAGCCCGGCGAACCGCATCGGCCCCGCGCCCGCCCAGTCGTTGAAACTGATCCAGGCGGTCACCAGCGTCGGCACGATGTAGAACACCATGTACAGCAGCAGCGCGGGGGCGACGAACGGCCAGAACAGGCGCCTGCGGCGGCGCTCCAGCGGACTGGCCTGCGCGGCGGCGGCGGGGCGCGCGGGACGGGCCTCCCGGACGGCGGTGACGGCCATCAGCGGTTGAGCTTCCAGTAGTCGACCGTCGCCTTCTTGAGCCTGGCGACGAACTGCGCCGCGGAGATCCTGCCCGTGACCAGATCGGTGTCGGCCGGCTGGAAGACCTTGGTGTACCAGCCGGACTGGTTCATCTTCACACCGTCGAGGTCGGGGACCGTCTCGGCGCCGTCCAGCGTCTTCTTCACGTCGGCCTGCACGGCCGGGACCGGGATGTCGGCGCGCGTGGTGAGGTTGCTCGCCACGGTCGAGATCTTCGACAGCCGTTCCTTGTTCATGAAGTAGGCGATGAACTGCTGGGCCGCTTCGGAGTGCCGCGCGTTGCGCGGAATGCCGAACCCGATCAGCGAGACCGGCTGGACCTGCTTGCCCGCCGCGCCGGACGGGAAGGGGAAGGAGCGGTACTGGAAGCTCTTGGGGGCCGAGGTCAGGGTCTCCTTCGGCGCCCAGTTGCCCATCAGCAGGAAGTCGGCGCCCCCGGTGGCCCACTTCTGCTGCATGGCCGGGAACTTGCTGCCGTTGTACCCGTCGGCGAAGTATCCGCTCCTGACGAGTTTCTCGATCTTCTGGACGGCGGCCAGGAACGCCGGGTCGTCCATCTTGGCGCCCGTCCTGTCGGTCGCGGCCGCCGCGAAGGCGCCCGGCCCCATGTCGGCCAGCACCGCCTGGTAGGTCCAGTAGGCGGGGTAGTCGGCGACGTCGGCGTCCAGTGCCAGCGGGCCGCCGCCGCGGGCGGCCTTGCGCTCGCCCAGCAGCTTGACGAACGCGTCCCAGGTCCGGGGCGGCGCTTCCGCCACGTCCTTGAGCGCTCTGCCGTCGTACCAGATCTGGGGCACCAGCACCTCGTACGGCAGGAGCCAGGCCCTGCCGTCCTCGGTGGCGTACCGGCGGTACCGGGGGTCGACGACGTCCCCGACGGTCTTGCCCGCCTCGCCGGGCACGGGCCGCCTGTAGACGGGCGCGAGGTCCAGGCCCTGCCCGGTGGCCTCGAACGTGGACTTCACGAACCGGTCGGCCGAGTCGATGAGGTCGGCGGGCACGTTGCGGGTGTTGAGCGTGGGGGCGAGCTGCTTGGCGACCTCGCGCCCCTTCCACTCGACCTTCACCTTGATGCCGGTCTCCTTGGTGAAGGAGTCGATCGCGCCGGACAGGACCTGCGCCTGCGGCTCACCGGCCTTCCACATCGACCAGTAGACGAGGGACTTGGGATTCTGCTCGCCGCCGCCGGAACAGGCCGTCGCCGCGACGGCCACCGACGCGACGAGGGCTCCGCCGATCATCCGGCGACGTAGTTGAGGGGGGAGGGATCCGTACATCGGACATCACTCCTAGAGATGGAACCGATGTCGGTATCTTGGAGAACAGTCATCTTGTAGTCAACATGATGAATTAGGAATGAATCTCTCTGAACTGCCTTGACTCTTCGTGGAGACGGCCGTCCGAGTGAGGATCGGCACGCAAAGAGTACGGATTCATTCCTCCGATCGCGCCGGAGACGGCATCGCTCGACCAGCCGCGCCCTGCGGCGGATTGGACGCCCGTGATCGATCTCGCCTTCTCCACGCTGGGGGTCCCCGGCCTGCCGTTGCCGGAGGTGCTCGGGCTGGCCGCCCGCGACGGGTACACCGGGCTGGAGCTCCGGTGCGCCGACGGCGAACCGGTCGGGCCGGACATGCCGGCTCCCGAGCGGCGCCGGGCGGCCGCGGCGTTCCGCGAGGCGGGCGTGACCCCGCTGTGCCTGGCCTCCTACATCAAGATCGCCGCGCCCGGCCCCGACCGGCCCGTCCTCGACGCACTGCGCCGCCATCTGGAACTGGCCGCGGACATCGGCAGTTCCCGCCTGCGCGTCTTTCCGGGCGGCCTCGACCGCCCGGCGGCGGTCCGGCGGCTGAACCAGGTCGCCGCCGACGCCCGGGACCACGGCGTCCGCGTGCTGGTCGAGACGCACGACTCCCATCCCCGGGGGCGGGACGTCGCGGCGCTCATCGCGGACGCGCCCGGTACCGGCGCGATCTGGGACGTCCTGCATCCCCGGCTGGCCGGTGAATCGCCCCTCGCCACCTACGCCGCGCTGGCCGACCGGCTGGCGTACGTCCAGTTCAAGGACGTCTCGCCGACCCGGGCGCCGGTCCCGCTCGGCAGCGGCGTCCTTCCCCTGGACGAGGTCGGCGAGGTCCTCGCGCGCGGCCGGTACCGCGGCTGGGTCAGCTGGGAGTACGAGGCCGCCTGGTTCCCCGAGGCGGCCCCGCTCCCCACACTCCTGGCCGCGGGAAGGAAATGGTTCTCGCGGCTCGAAAGCCGGCGGTGAGCCGGAACCGGTCCACTCAGGCGGGTTCCAGGCGCATCTGCACGGGCCGGCCGTCGACGGTCCGTATCGCGACGACCGTCGAGCCGCTCGCGGGCGCCGCCTGCGCCTCCCCGTCCGCTTCGCGGATGCGCCATGCGCCGTCCAGAGTGACCCGCACTGCGTGCGGCCGGCTCGGATCGTTGCGCCAGCTCACCGCGAACGGGCTGACTCCTCCGACGAACCGGCCACGGTGGTCGTACTGGTCCGGGTCGTTCCCCTCGTACAGGCGCAGGTCGGGATCGGTCACGGAGAGGACGAGCGCGTCCCCGGCACGGCGCAAAAGGATCATGCAGGGTGTGTCGACCTCCGCGACCGGCGCGACCGCGAGCCGCCGGCCGGGCTCGAAGACGGCGTAGCCGGTGATGCCGGTGGCGCGGTCCCTGACCACGTGGGCGCCGTCGTCGCGGCGCAGCACCTGGTACGGCGCGGCGGCCGTCTCTCGCATCCGGTCGGTGAAGTCGGTCATCTCCTGCGGGGACGCGCCGACCACGATGGCGTACTCGTAGCCGCCCCTCCGTGGTGCGCGGCCGTGCTGGAGCCATGCGGTCGCGAAGTCGGCACTGGTCTGCCGGGCGCCGCTCTGGTCCCGGGACGTCTGGGCGGAGCGGGACAGCCCGACGGTCTGCCCGGCGGCGAGGTAGTAGCCGTTGCCGACGTGGTCGACCAGCCAGGTCGGCCGGGGGATCCGCTCCAGCCGCTCGGTGTGGGGGAGGCTGGTGATCGGCCCGCGCCCGCCGAGGACGGTCGGGGCGGAGGGATCGGCCAGGTGGGCCTGGAACAGCGTCGTCTCGGTCTCGTGCCGCCGGTCGTCGTTGCGGATGCCCGACCCGAGCGCGATGACGCGGTCGTCGAACAGGAACACCGACGTGCGGGCGCGGTGCCCGGCGTCGTACTTGGGGTGGCCGTGCAGCTCCATCGCGAACATCCCGTGGCGCCCGTCGATGGTGTGGGCGCCGGCGAAGCGCGCGTCCGTCAGCAGCATCTCCTCGATCGTCCCGGACAGGTCCGCCTCAAGCTCGTCCAGGGGCAGGTGGACGGTGGTCGTGCCCGGCCACCGGTTCCAGTCCCAGCCTTCCTCGCGGAACCCGCTGTCGAGGTTGTTGACCGGATCACCGCGGCCGAGGACCTGGATCTGCCCGTAGGTGCAGTAGCGGCCGTAGACGTTGCTGAGGGGGTAGATCTCGGTTCCCCACAGGTAGCGGTTGTGGCCGCGGACCGCGACCAGCCATTCGTCGCGGCGGTGCAGGGCCAGGGCGGCGTAGTTCAGGGCCCAGCTGCCCTGCGGGGCCTGCTCGGCGGTGATGCCCGCCGCCTTCACCTGCTGGGCCGCCTTGTTCTGCGCCGAGGACGGGCGGGCCGGCAGGAGGCGCAGGAACGCGGCGCCCAACTCGGGATCGATCCCGGCGGCGCCGTCCGGGGTTCCGGCCAGCGCCAGCCACTGGAACGGTGTGACGGAGAGCGAGGTCTTCCCGGTCGGGTGCCGTCCGGTGATGCTGAGCGGCCAGTTGTCCCTGTCGGCGTAGATCCGCATCATCAGCACGGCGCGCTTCACGGCCGTGTGCGCCTCCTCGGAGAGCGCGAAGGCGGTGCGGCTCAGGACCGTGATGACGGGCGAGAGGCCGTTGAACCCGTCCCGCGCGTAGTCGGGGTAGAAGCCGACGTGGTGGAAGGCGCCGCCGTCGGGCTTGAGCCCGTCCTGGATGCCCGGCGCGGGGACGAGCGCGTGGTCGAGCCATCCCTTGAGCGCCTTGAGGTAGGCGACCTTCTCGGCGTCGGAGTCCATCAGCAGGATCGCGGCGAGGATCCCTCGGACGGTGGTGTTGACGATGTCCATGACGCCGCCGTAGGGAGCGGCGTCCTCCCAGTCGCAGAAGATGCGTCCGAGGCCGGTGAGCCAGGTCAGATCGGCGCGGACCTCGTCGAGCAGCCCGGCGGAGGCCAGCACCTCGCGCATCAGGTGGACCGAGTCGTAGTAGCCGCGGATGTCGTAGCCGAGATGGTGCACGGTGCCCTGGCAGCTGCCGAAGGCCCAGCCCCGGTCCCGCAGGTGCGCGACGAGCCGCAGGTACTGGTCGCCGAGCGGCCGGCGCAGTTCGGCGTCCGCGGAGGCGTGCGCTCGCGCGATCTGCTGCATCAGGTCGGTGCAGTCCCGCAGCCGGACGGCGTTCACGTGGGCGTTCAGATCGGCGGCGAGGTCGGCCGGATAGATGTCCGCCTGGTGGCTGAAGACGGGACGTCCTTTACCGCGCGGAGCGTCCGGCGCGGGAATGCCGAATTCGGCGAGCTTCGCGTCGAAAGCGGCGACGGTCGAGGAATCCGCCTTGAGGGGCACGGCGGTGTAATCCAGGTATCCGGTGAGGACGCGTTGCAGGGAATCGCGCTCTCGCGGGGACGGCGCCGGCGTCGGCGGACGATGGGAGTTCAGCAGTCCGTTGAAATGCAGGAGTGCCAGCCAGTGGGCGTTGTCGGCACTGGCGACCTCGCGGTTCACCATCGGTACCTGAAGGTCGCCGGTGGGGTGGTCGGGGCGGATCGCGGTGTTGAGGAATATCTGGTCGAGATGCAATGTCCCGGCGGGAACACCGCTGGGAGCGATGATCCGGACGGTGTCCATGCCCCGGTGGGGCCGCCCCGACATGTCGTGGTCGTAGCGGGCCCACGCGGTGCGCCAGCCGGAGAATCCGAGGTGGAGGTCGAACCAGGCGTCGGTCCGGTCCGGGCCCCGGCCGAACTCGAACCGGACGACGCCGTCCAGCGGGGACGGGTTGTGGATCCAGACGGCGAAGGCGTCGACCGTGCCGCTGAATGCCTGGTCGGCGCCGGGACGGTAGGCGGCGGGTGCGTAGTGCAGGTCGGCCCGT
Organism: Actinomadura sp. NPDC023710; assembly: GCF_040639875.1. Classification (NCBI taxonomy): domain Bacteria; kingdom Bacillati; phylum Actinomycetota; class Actinomycetes; order Streptosporangiales; family Thermomonosporaceae; genus Actinomadura; species Actinomadura sp. NPDC023710. The sequence goes on along the minus strand of NZ_JBFAGB010000063.1, from coordinate 20,671 downwards.
ACCGTGATCGCGCCCCCGGGCTCGTAGTCCCACCGCAGCGACCGCGTCCCGGCCATGACCGCGGTGTCGCTGACGGCCAGCCGCGAGCCGGCGCCCGCGCTCATCTGCGGCGGCACGGCCGTCTCGAAGAGCAGCAGCGGAGGCTTCAGCGCCAGTGCCCGCCGCTCGAGGTCGGTGGCGGCGGGCGCGGCCGACGCGGTCAGCGGACTGAAGGGCACCGAAAGGCCCGCGGCGCCCAGCGCCGCCCAGCCCAATACCGTCCTGCGCGCGATGGGGCGGGGTTCGTCCGTCATGGCGATTCTCCTGTAACCGGTGGCTCTCGCGGCTCAGCATCAGATCCGGCGCGAAGGAGAGGATTCAAGAGTCAATGAGGAGAACTTCGCCTTTTGGCGTGAATCTGCGTGGGGCCGATCCAAGAAAACAGATCATGACGGCTACGCCCCCGGGCGCACCCGCACTTCGGAGACGTCGGCTGAATCCCGTTCAGCGGCGCCCGCAAACCCGGTGGTAATCGGCCACGAAGACGCTCACGGCGCTCCGGCACCGGCGCGTGCCAGCAGTGCGGCGCCCAGAAGACCGGCCCGGTCTCCGAGTTCCGCGCGGACGATCCGGGGGACGCGCTGAAAGGTCAGCCGGGCCGACAACGAGGCGCGCAGCGGCTCCAGCAGGAGCTCACCGCTCCCGGCCAGCCCTCCGCCGACGATGACCAGTTCCGGCGCGCAGACCGTGGCGTAGGCGCCGAGGGCGACGGCGAGCGCCTCGACCGCCTCCCCCCAGACCGCGACGGCGACCGGGTCGCCCGCCGCCACGCGCGCCGCGACCTCGGCCGCGGTCACCGGCTCCCCGGCGCGGGCGGCGTAGGCGCCGGCGATCGCGGCCGCCGAGGCGTACCGCTCCAGGCAGCCCCGGCCGCCGCATCGGCACGGCCGGCCGTCCGGCTCCACGCGCAGATGGCCGATCTCCCCCGCGTAGCCGCCGGCGGCGTACGGGCGGCCGTCAAGGATCATCGCGCCCGCGATCCCCGTCCCGATCGGCAGGAACAGCAGATCGCGGCAGTGCCGGCCGGCCCCCAGGACCGATTCGGCCAGACCGCCGGCGCGCACGTCGTGCCCGATCGCGATGGGCAGTTCCGTGCGCTTGGCGAGAAGGGCGGCCAGGTCGAGGTCGCGCCAGCCCAGGTTGGCGGACAGGACCACCCGGCCCGCGGCCTCCTCGACGATGCCGGGAAGCGCGACGCCCACGGCGCCGGCGGCGCATCCACCCGCTTCCGCCTCATCGAGCAACTCCGTCACCAGGTCGAGCACGCGCGCGGCCACGGCGTCCGCCCCCTCGGCGGCCCCGGTGTCGCGGGTGCGATCCAGCAGGACGTCGTGTCCGGGGCCGACGATGCCCGCCTTGATGCGGGTGCCGCCGACATCGAGCGCGACGACGCTCCCGGTGGGCCTGCGTGCCATCCCGTTCCCCCCGTCGGCGCGAGCCGAGTAAGCGCTTTCCATATGCGGGAACCGTAGGAACGGGAGGCCGCGGCGGTCAAGAGAGAAATGAGCGATGACCAGGGGCCGTTCACCGCACCCACCAGGGAGGGTTTTCGTCCGGAGCATTGACATTAATCGGGACCATCGTCCATGCTTCCCGGCATGGAGAAGCGGGCGGACGCGCTGCAACGGCTCCGGCAGACCCACGAGGGGGCCGTGCTGGCGGCGCTGCGCGGTGAGGGGCCGATGAGCCGCACGCGGCTCATCGAGCGCACCGGCCTGTCCCGCACGACGCTGTTCGCCATCATCTCCGAGCTCATGGAGCGCGGGGCGGTGATCGAGTCGGGGGCCGAGGACGACGGCCGGCCCCGCGGCCGGGGGCGGCCGGCGACCCGCGTCTCCCTCAACCCCGACGCCGGGCTGCTGATCGGCGTGGATCTCGGCCGGCGGCGGATCCGGGTCGCGATCGCCAACATCGCCCGGCAGGTCGTCGCCACAGCCGTGGACGACTCGGCGCCGGACGCGGACGAGAGCGAGCAGGCCGACCTCGCCGTCGCGCTGATCCGCAAGGTCTGCGACGACCGCGGCATCGGGCTGCGCGCGCTGGAGGCGATAGGGATCGGCCTGGTCGGGGTGATGGACGCCTCCGACCGGCGGCGGCGGGCCGCCGAACGCCTGGAGTCCGCCTTCGCCACCCGCGTCGAGGTCGACAACAACGCCCGTCTCGCCGCGCTGGCCGAGCAGACGTGGGGCGCCGCGCGCTCGGCCGAGGACGTGGTCTACGTGCGGTGGGCGGTCGGCGTCGGAGGCGGCTTCATCTCCGGCGGGCGGCTGCTGCGCGGGGGGCACGGGGCGTCCGGCGAGCTCGGCCACGTCTCGGTCGATCCGACGGGACCGCGGTGCCACTGCGGCGGGCGCGGCTGCCTCGAGGGACGGATCGGCGTGCCGGCGCTGCTGGAGGCCGCCGCGTCGCGGGGCGTCCGGCTGACGGGCACCGACGACCTGCTGGAGGCCGCGCGGTCCCGGACGCCCGCGGTGACGGGGGTGGTCGTCGAGGCGGCCCGCACGCTGGGGACGGTCCTGGCGGGCACCGTGGCCCAGCTCGACCCCCGGCGCGTCGTCGTCGGCGGGGACCTCGCCACGCTCGGCGGCCTGGTCCTCGATCCGATCAGGTCGGCGATCGGCGAACTCGCCCTGCCGGGCGAGCCGCGGGCGCTCGACGTCGTCCCGGCCGACCTCGGGCCCGCCGCGTCGGCGATGGGCGCGATCGCCCTGGTCCTCAAGGAGCAGGACCCCCTCCCGCCCGGCCCGACGCCCGCCGACCCGTAGATCCCGCCCGGCCGGCACCCCGCAACAAGGCGCCTATTTTTGTAAACCCTCAGGAATTAATGAACGGAGTCCCGTGTCCCCTCGCAACGTCCTGATCCTCATGACCGACCAGCACCGGGTCGACACGCTGGGCTGCTACGGCAACCCGGTCGTGCGCACGCCGGCGCTGGACGGGCTGGCGGCGGAGGGCACCAGGTTCGACCGGTTCTACACGCCGACCGCGATCTGCACCCCGGCCCGCGCCTCCCTTTTCACCGGCACCCATCCGTTCCGCCACGGCCTGCTCGTCAACCCCGAACGCAACGGGGGCGCCAAGGACGAGGTGGACGACGACTTCCCCAACTTCGTCCGGCCGCTGCTGGACGCGGGCTACAACGTGGGCCACGTCGGCAAGTGGCACATCGGCCGCGAACGCGGCCCCGAGCACCACGGCATGGACGGCGAGCACCTGCCCGGGGCGCTGAACCCGTTCCACCATCCGTCCTACCGGGCCTGGCTCAAGGACAACGGGCACCCGCCGTTCAGGGTGCGCGAGGCGGTCTTCGGCAAGGCCCCCAACGACTCCGGGCGCGGCCACCTGATCGCCGGACGGCTGGACCAGCCCGCCGAGGCGACCGTCGAGACGTTCCTCGCCGACCGGACGATCGAACTGATCGACCGGTACGCCGCCGACGGGCGGCCGTTCGCGCTGACGTGCAACTGGTTCGGCCCGCACCTGCCCTACCTGCTGCCCGACGCCTACTACGACCTGTACGACCCGGCGGACGTGCCGCTGCCGGCGTCCATGGCCGAGACGTTCGCCGGCAAGCCCGACGTCCAGCGCCGCTACGCCGAGTACTGGTCGGCCGACCACTTCGACGCCGACGCCTGGCGCAAGCTGATCGCCGTCTACTGGGGCTACGTCACGATGATCGACCAGCAGGCCGGGCGGATCCTCGACCGGCTCCGCGAGCACGGCCTGTGGGACGACACGGCGGTCGTGTTCACCGCCGACCACGGCGAGTTCACCGGCGCGCACCGGCTCAACGACAAGGGCCCGGCGATGTACGAGGACATCTACCGCATCCCCGGGATCATCCGGGTGCCGGGCGCGCCCGTCCGCGCGGTCGACGAGTTCGCCACGCTGATCGACCTGCACGCGACGATCCTGGACCTGGCCGGGCTGCCGGCCGGCGATCCCTGCGACGGCCGGAGCCTGCTGCCGCTCATCGCCGGGGAGGACGACCCCCGCCCCGAGGTGGTCGCCGAGTTCCACGGCCACCACTTCCCCTACTCGCAGCGGATGATCCGCGACCGCCGCCACAAGCTCGTGTTCAACCCCGAGAGCGTCCACGAGCTGTACGACCTGGAGGACGACCCCCACGAGCTGCGGAACGTGTACCCGGCGCCCGCCTACGCGGACGTGCGGCGGGACATGACCGGCCGGCTCTACCGGGAGCTGCTGCGCCGGGGCGACCCGGCCTACACCTGGATGAGCTACATGGCCGACATCGGCGCCGGCCGGGCGCCCGACGTCGACGGCGTCGCGGACGAGGTCGCGTGATGGCCGCCGCCGACCGGCGGCGGGGGCGCCTGCGCGCCGCCTCGCTGACCCTCGCCTCGGCCGTGCTGGGCCTCGCGGTCTGGGTCGGGCTGTCCAAGAGCGGGGTCGACGGGTTCCCCGGCCCGGTCCCGGTGGCGCGCCGCGCCGGGGAGCTGATCGAGGACGGCACGCTGTTCGACGACCTGCTCGCCAGCCTGCGCCGCGTGCTGCTCGGCTTCGTCCTCGGCATCGTGCTCGCGGTCCCGGTCGGGTTCGCGATGGGCTGGTACCCGGTGGTGCGCGGGCTGTTCGAGCCGTGGCTCCAGTTCTTCCGCATGATCCCGCCGCTGGCGATCATCCCGCTGGCGGTGGTGCTGATGGGCATCGACGAGACCCCGAAGGTCTTCGTGATCTTCCTGGCCGCGTTCCTGTCCTGCGTCGTGTCCACCTACCAGGGCGTCGTCTCGGTCGACCGGACGCTGATCAACGCCGCCCGGGTGCTCGGCGCCGGCGACCGGACCCTGTTCACCGACGTGGTGGTGCCGGCCTCGACCCCGTTCATCCTGGTCGGCATGCGGATCGGGCTCGGGGCGTCCTGGGCCACGGTCGTGGCGGCCGAGCTGATCGCCTCGCAGGGCGGGCTCGGCTACCGGATGCAGCAGGCGCAGCTCTACTACGAGCTGCCGACCATCTTCGTGTCGCTGATCGTGATCGGGCTCACCGGACTCGCGATGGACCGCCTGCTGCTGCTCGCCGAGCGGCGGCTCACCGGATGGCAGGAGCGCCGATGAACAAGATCTCTTTCCGGGACGTCACCCACCGGTTCGCCTCGTTCACCGCCCTGGACGGCGTCTCGCTGGACATCGCCGACGGCGAGTTCGTCACCGTCGTCGGGCCGTCCGGCTGCGGCAAGAGCACCCTGCTGAACCTCGCCGCCGGGCTGCTCGCCCCGGACGCCGGGACCGTCGAGGTGGACGGCGCGCGGGTCGCGGGGCCCGGCCCCGAGCGCGGCGTCATCTTCCAGCAGTACGCGCTGTTCCCCTGGATGAGCGCGCGCAAGAACGTCGAGTTCGGGTTGAAGATCGCCGGAGTGTCCAAGAAGGAGCGCCGCGCGACCGCCGAGCACTACCTCGACCTGGTCGGCCTGGCCGACTTCGCCGACGCGCTCCCGAAGGCGCTGTCCGGCGGGATGAAGCAGCGGTGCGCCATCGCCCGCGCGTACGCCGTCGACCCGTCGGTGCTGCTGATGGACGAGCCGTTCGGCGCCCTGGACGCGCTGACCCGCGTCCAGCTCCAGGACGGGCTCCTCGACACCTGGACCCGGGAGCGCCGCACCGTCATGTTCATCACCCACGACGTGGACGAGGCCGTGTACCTGGCCGGACGGGTGGTCGTCATGGCCGCGCGCCCCGGCCGGATCCACAAGGTCGTCGACGTCGGGCTGCCCTATCCCCGCACCGAGGAGATCCGCCTGTCGCCGGAGTTCGACGAGCTCCGCCGCGAGGTCTGGACGGCCGTCTACCACCAGCCCCCCGCCCCGACCCCCGAAGGGACAGCACCATGAGATCTCTGCGCCTGCTGGCCGCGTCGCTTCTCCTGCTGACGCCGGCCGCCTGCGGCGGCGAGGACGACGGCGGGACGACCGTGAAGTTCGGCTACATCGCCGACTTCTCCGGCGCGGCCACCCTCGCCGCCGCCGACAGGCTCGGCCTGTGGGAGAAGGCCGGGCTCAAGCCCCGGCTGAAGGTCTTCACCAACGGCCCGCTCCAGATCCAGGCGCTCGGCGCCGGCGACCTCGACTACGGCTACATCGGGCCGGGCGCGACCTGGATGCCCGCGTCCGGCAAGGCCAAGATCATCGCAGTGAACATGCTCGGCCAGGCCGACCGGATCATCGCCGCCCCGAAGTCGGGGATCACGAGCGTCGCCGGGCTCCGGGGCAAGAAGGTCGCCGTGCCCGAGGGGACGTCCGGCGACATGCTCCTCCAGCTCGCGCTGAAGAAGGCGGGGCTGACCCCGAAGGACGTGCGGCGCGTGCCGATGGACCCGAGCACCGTGGTCACCGCGTTCTCGTCCGGCAAGGTGGACGCCGCCGCGATCTGGTACCCGCTGATCGACACCATGAGGAAGCGCACTCCCGGGCTGGTCGAGCTGTCCAAGAACGCCGACTTCTTCCCGGCCATGTCGTTCCCGAGCTCCTTCGTCGCCCGCAACCAGGTCGTGAAGGACGATCCGGCGACGGTGCGCAAGGTCATCAAGGTGCTCCAGCAGGCCAACGACTGGGTGGACGGCCACACCGCGGAGGCCGAGACGACGGCCGCGGCGTTCGTCAAGGTGCCCCCCGCGCAGTTCAAGGGCTCGTCCGCCGTCACCAAGACCTTCAGCTCGGCGGAGCTGACCCGGCTGACCGGGGACGGGACGGTGAACGGCTGGTACAAGGGCCTGTCCGACATCTTCGTCGCGATGGGCAAGCTGCCCTCCTCCCCCGACCCGGCCGCCTACTACACCGCGAGCCTCTACACCAACGCCGGCAGCAAGTGATCCCGGACCCGGCCGGCGTCCGGCCGGCCGGGCCACCGCCGAGGAGGCACACCCCCATGCCCCGTCAACGCCACCCCCTGTCCCGCCGCCGCACGGTCGCGGCCTCGCTCGCGGCCCTCCTCACCGCCGCACTCTCCCCGCTCGCCGCCGCGCCCGCGCGGGCCGGCGCGATCGGGGACCGTCCCGCCGCCTCGCTCGGCCTGGTGCCGAAGCCGGTGTCCGTCGAGGCGAGCGGCGGCCCCGGCTACCGTCTCGATCCGGCGACCTCCATCGTGGCGGTCGGCGGCGGGGCCGCGGCGCCCGCCGCCTACCTCGCGAAGGCGCTGCGGCCGTCCACCGGTTACCGGCTGCCGGTCGTGTCCGCGAGGACCGGCCGGAAGCCGATCGTCGTCAAGGTCGGCCCGGGGCTCGGACCGGCGGGCCGCCCGGAGGGCTACGACCTCGCCGCGAACCCGGCGCAGGTCGTCATCGAGGCGTCCACGGCCAACGGCGCCCTCAACGGCGTGCAGACCCTCCGGCAGCTCTTCCCCCAGTGGGCGGAGTCGCCCGCGAAGGCCCGCGCCGCCTGGACCGTGCCGCACGTCGAGATCACCGACTATCCGCGGTTCGCGCACCGCGGCATGATGCTCGACGTCGCCCGCAGCTTCTACCCGGTGGACGAGGTCAGGAGGTACATCGACGCCGCCGCGCAGTTCAAGGTCAACCGTCTGCACCTGCACCTGAGCGACGACCAGGGCTGGCGGATCGCGATGGACGCCCCCGCGGCGAACCCCTCGGGGATCGACTACGGCAGGCTCACCTCGGTCTCGGGCTCGACCGCGATGACGTACAACTCCGGCGGCCGGCAGATGGGCACGGAACTCGGCGTCACCGGCTTTTACACCAAGGCCGACTACGCCGAGATCGTCCGGTACGCGGGGGCGAGCGGCATGACCGTCGTCCCGGAGATCGACATGCCCGGCCACACCAACGCCGCCCTGCACGCGATCCCGCAGCTCAACAGCGCGGGCTCCAAGCCGGCCCTGAAGCCGGGAGAGACGACCGTCCCCGCCAACGGCACCCCCGACGTCGGGTACTCGTCGTTCGACGCCGCCAACCCGGTCACCTACGAGTTCACCAAGCAGGTCCTCACCCAGCTGGCGGCCATGACGCCCGGCCCGTACCTGCACATCGGCGGGGACGAGTCGCACAGCACGAGCGGCGCCGACTACACGACGATGGTCGACGCCTTCACCGGCCAGGTGAGCGCGCTCGGCAAGACGGTCGTCGGCTGGAACGAGACCGCCCGGACCGCGCTCCCGCGCGGCAACGCGGTCGTCCAGTACTGGGCGGGCGACAAGACCGCCGTGGCCGGCGCCGTCACGGGCAGGGGCGCCAAGCTGATCCTCTCTCCGGCCGCCAACACCTACGTCCCGCAGAAGCAGGACCCTCGGCAATCCCAGGGCGGCACGTGGGCCTGCGGCGGACCATGCGGCCTGGACCGGCACTACGGCTGGGACCCTGGAACGTTCATCCCCGGCACCTCCGAGAACGACGTCCTCGGAGTGGAGTCGGCCCTGTGGGGCGAGTTCATCCGGCGCCTCCCGCAGGCGCAGTACTACGCCTACCCGCGCCTGATCGCCACCGCCGAGGTCGGCTGGACGCCGCAGTCCCAGCGTGACCACACCGACTTCACCACCCGGCTCGCCATGATCGGCGGACGGCTGACGCTCCAGGGCGTCAACTTCTTCCCGACCGCCGGCGTCCCCTGGCGAACCGCCGCCCTCGGCGCCGACAGGACCGTACCGGCGGGCTCGACCGCCGGCGCCGCCTGGACGGTCACCGCCCCCGCCGCCGGCGCCCTCACCGGCACGGTCACCTGGAGCGACGGCGCCCAGGAGGACGTCACGCTCACCACGTCCCGTACAGCCAGCATCCCGGACATGCGCGGCAACGCCGCGTTCACCGCCGTCTCGAACCGGACGTTCACCACCCCCGGCACCTACACGGCCACCCTCACCCTCCGGCCGTCCGGCCAGGCGCCCGTGGAAGCGCCGCTGACCCTGACCGTCTCCTGAACCTCGTGTGCGGGGGACGGTCCCCGTCCCCGCACACCCATCGGAAGCCATGACCTCAGCTGACATCCCCGCCTGCTGCGCCGCCTCGCGCCGGGCCGCGCCGCTCCTCCCCCAGCCCGCCCCGGCCCGCCGCGCCGCCCCCCGGCTCAACCGCATGATCGTGCTCCCCGGCGGCGACTTCCGCATGGGCAACGAGGACGCCGACGCCAATCCCCTGGACGGCGAGGGGCCGGTCCGCGACGTCCGCGTCGAGCCGTTCCGCATCGATCCGCACACCGTCACCAACGCCGAGTTCTCCCAGTTCACCAAGGAGACCGGCTACCGGACCGAGGCCGAACGCCACGGGTGGTCCTACGTCTTCCGGGGCCTGCTGCCCCCGGCCGTGGCGCGCGCGGCTCCGTCACCGGCCGGTACGCCCTGGTGGCGCGGCATCGAGGGCGCCGCCTGGAACCACCCGGAAGGACCCGGCAGCCACATTCAGAAACGCCGGAAACACCCCGTCGTCCACGTCTCCTGGAACGACGCCGCCGCCTACGCCGCGTGGGCGGGCAAACGGCTCCCCAGCGAGGCCGAATGGGAGTACGCCGCGCGCGGCGGCCTCGACCAGGCCACCTATCCGTGGGGCGACGAACTGCGCCCGCGAGGCCAGGACCGGTGCAACATCTGGCGCGGCCGATTCCCCGACCAACACGACGGACGTCCCGGGACCGTCGCCGCCGACGCCTACCGCCCCAATGCCTTCGGGCTCTACAACACCGTCGGCAACGTCTGGGAATGGTGCGCCGACCCCTTCACCCGCGACGGCGACGCCCGTGCCATGCGCGGCGGTTCGTACCTCTGCCACGACTCCTACTGCAACCGCTACCGCGTCGCCGCCCGCACCTCCAACACACCCGACTCCACCACCGGCAACACCGGCTTCCGCTGCGCCGCCGGCGCCTGAACGGCGCGCGAAAAGGCAGGGCCCCTGTCAGGGCCCTGCCTTTTCTGCGGGGTCAGCGGTCGATCCACCATGAGATCAAGGTGATGGCCGCGGCGCCGCCCGCGGTGGCCGTGCCGTAGGCGAACCCGCGGACGGCGGCGAAAAGGGCGGCGTCCCGCAGGCGCCGGACCTTCCCGGCGCGCGCGGGGCGGCGCTCGGTCTGCGCGATGCGTTCCATTGCTCTCCTCCTGGAGGTGATCGGCCGGACGTGGCCTGATGGAGGAAGCGTGCGCCGGGATGATGTTCACCTGCGAGAGACTTCTGTTCATCCTGAGAAGCCGTCCGGGCGGGCAGGTCACCGGCTTCGCGCGCGCCGGAAGGCGAACGAACCTGAACACAACTGCCCGGGTGAACGTCCAGGGTCCGGAGGAGGGCGTCGGTGGAGCGGATCGCACCCGAGAGGATCACGACCCGCCGCCAGTTCGTTGAACAGATGGGTCTGCTGTACGACCGCGGCGGCTGGAGCCATCACCGGCTCGCCCACAAGGCGGGTCTGAGCTCGGCTACCGTCCGCAAGGCCGTGAGCGACACCGCCGTGCTGCCGCGGGCCGACACGGTGAGGGCGCTCATGGAGGCCTTCCACGAGGACCCGGCGCCCTGGCTCGAAGCCCGCGGCCGCATCCGCGACAAGGAGAAGGGCCCGGAGAGGGCGGCCGTCTCGCCGCCCGCGCGGGAGGCCGCCGAGGAGCCGCCCCCGCCGGACGCGCCGCGCCATCTCGTCGGGGTGATCCCGCGAGGGGCCGACTGCTACCAGATACGTGACGTCCTGGCCCTGCTGGAGAAGGCGACGGCAGAGGCCGATGGAGCGGTTCCGCCCCGGGGCCGCGTGCTGACCGGGATGGGCGGGGTGGGCAAGACGCAGCTCGCCGCCGCCTACGCACGTGAGGTCTGGGACGCCGGACGGGTGCGGATGCTGCTGTGGGTGACGGCGTCGTCCCGTCCGGGGATCGTGGCCGGCTACGCCGAGGCCGCGGCGGCCCTGGGCCTGTCGGTCGCGACCGACGACCCGGAGCAGGCCGCGCGGCGGTTCCTGCAGTGGGCGTCCACGACCGGCGACACGTGGCTCATCGTCCTGGACGACATCCGGGAACCGGGCGACGTGCAGGGCTGGTGGCCGCCGGACCGGCCGTCGGGACAGGTGCTCGCCACGACCTGGCGCCGCGAGGCCGCCCTCGTCGAGCAGGGCCGGCGCCGGGTGAACGTTGGTCTGTTCACACCGGAAGAGGCACGGGACTATCTGACCGCCAAGTTCCGCGTCCATGAGATGACCGACGATCCCGGCCAGATGGACGCGCTCGCCGAGGATCTGGGGTGGCTCCCCCTGGCGCTGGCGCAGGCGGCCGCCTACATGGTGGACCTTGGCCTGGACTGCGCGGGCTACCGCGAGCGGCTCGCCGACCGGCGCCGCACCCTGGCCGAGCTGGTGCCCGAACCCGAACACCTCCCCGACGACCACGGCAAGGTCGTCGCGGCGGCGTGGTCGCTGTCGATCGAGCGCGCGGACCAGGCCCGCCCCGTGGGACTTGCGAGGCCGCTGCTGCAACTGTGCTCGGTGCTGAACCCGAACGGCATCCCCTCATCGGTGCTGACCAGCCCGCCCGCCCTGGGATACCTGACGTCCGCCGCTTCCGCCGGCGCGGCCGGCCGCGACACCGACGGCACCGACGTGTGGGACGGTCTGCGGGTCCTGCACCGGTTCAGCCTCCTCGACCACGACACGGCGGCCGGAGGCGCCGTCCGCGTCCACGCGCTCATCCAGCGCGCGACCCGCGAGACGCTCGGCGAGCAAGAGCGCCTGCGCACCGCGCACACGGCCGCCGACGCGCTCATGCACGTGTGGCCGCGCATCAAGTACGACCAGATCACCAGCGTCCTGCGCACGAACGCGAACAGCCTGCACGAGGTCACCCACACGGACCTGTGGCGGCACACCGGCGACGGCGGCCGCGAGTGCGGCCATCCGGTGCTGTTCCGCGCGGCGCGAAGCCTGAGCGACACCGGCCAGGTCGAAGCGGCCGTCGGCGCCTACGACGAGCTCTTCCAGGCCGGCGACCGCATCCTCGGCCCCGAGCACCCCGACACCATGTCCGCACGCAGAGGCAGGGCCCACGCCCGGGGCGAAGCGGGCGACATCGCGGGCGCCATGGCCGAGTACGGGGAACTCCTGTCCGACCTCACCCGCACGCTCGGCCCCGAGCACCCGCGGACCTTCTCCGCCCGCAACGACCTCGCGACCCTCCGCCGCCGCGGCGGCGACGTCGCGGGCGCGATCGAAGAACTCGAAGAGCTGCTGGCCGAGCAGGAATGGATCCTCGGCGCCGACCACCCCGACGTCCTGGCCACCCGGAGGAACCTGGCGAACTCCCGCGGGGAGGCGGGCGACGCCGACGGCGCCGTGAACGCGTTCGAGAGCATCCTCGCCCACCAGGGCCGCCTGGCGAGGCCGGACGACCCCGACGACCTCCAGGCCATGCTGAGCATCCGGGAGAGCCTGGCGAAATGGCGCGGTGACGCGGGCGACGCGGCGGGGGCGGCCGCCGCCTGCGAAGAGCTCCTGGCCGACCGGGAACGGATCCAGGGGCCGGACCACCCCCAGACCCTGGCCGCCTGGAAGGACGCCCTCCATTGGCGGTGGCGCAGAGGGGACACCGAGAACCTCCTGGAGGACTACGAGCGACTCGTCGCCGCGCACGTCCGGGTCCTGGGCGCCGACAATCCCGCCACCCTGGTCGTCAGCGGCATCCTCGCCCGCGTACGGGGAAAGAAGATCGACCCGGCGAGCGCGGTCGAGGATCTGGAGCGGCTCGTGGCCGACCACCTGCGCGTCCTCGGGCCCGACCATCCCGAGACCCTGCGCACCCGCGCCCAGCTGGCCTACTCCCGAGGCCAGGCCGGGGACGCGGTCAGCGCGGTCAGCGCCTACGAGGACCTTCTCGCCGACCACGAACGAATCCTGGGCCGCGACCATCCCCAGACGTTGGCCACCCGCAACGGCCTCGGTCGCTGGCAGGCCGAATCAGGCGACGTGGTGGCGGCGGTCACCACCTTCGAGGAGGTCCTGGCCGACCGCTGGCGGGTGCTGGGCCGCAACCACGAGCACACCCAGAACACCCTCAAGAGCCTGGAACGATGGCGCCGCCGCCTGCAACGCGAGTCCCAGGTCCAGCAACGGGACACCAAGCGCCGACGCACCAGGCATCGCAGCAAAGGACCCCGGGGCGGTCCTGAGTGGTCAGGACCGCCCGGGCACGAGTAGGCGGCGCGGTCGCCGCCCGGGACGTCAGTCCAAGGCCAGCAGCAGTGCGGCGGACCAGCTGAAGTTGGTGGAGTTCAGCGGGGCTCCCGTCAGGGGGTGGTAGTTCTCCATGATCGGCGCGTCTCCGAGCAGGCCGGACGCCGAGCCGCGCAGGCGGTCGGCGAGAGCGGACGCGTCGGCGCGGTAGCCGTACCTCCGCAGGCCCTCCAGGGAGAAGTACGCCTGGTCGAGCCAGACCGGGCCGCGCCAGTACTTGTCCGGGGCGAAGTACGGCGAGCTCTTCGACACCGTCGCGAACGGCATCGGGGTGGCGAACTCCTCCGGGTCGGTCAGCCTGCCGCGGACGGCGGCGGCCTGGGGTCCGGTCGCGACGCCCGCCCACAGCGGGATCGCGCCCTCGATGCCGCGGCCCCGTTCCGTGAGGCGCCGCCCCGACGCGAGGTCGGTGTCGTAGAAGTAGCCGGTCGCCGGGTCGTACATCGACTCGCGGATGGCGGCGGTCAGCGTCCGCGCCTGCGCGGTCAGGCGGCGGGACGTCGCCCCGTCGCCGAGCCGCCGCGCGATCAGCGCGAGGTAGCCCTTCTCGGCGGCGAGGTAGGAGTTGAGGTCGACGGACTCCTGGTTCAGCGAGTAGCCCACGACCCGTCCGGCCGCGTCCCGGTTCTCGACGGCGGTGGTGCCGAGAGCGGCGTCGAAGCGCGGGGCGTTGTCCATGCCGCTCTCCCACGCGGCGGCCTGCCGCCGCGCCTCCGGCGTGTCGTTGGCCGGGTCGACGGTCGCGCCGTACTCGGCGAGGCCGTCGTGGTCGTGGTCCCGGTTGCGGTACCACCAGTCGTGGTAGGCCAGCAGCTTCGGATACATCTCGCGCAGGAACCGGGCGTCACCGCTTCGCCGGTAGGTCTCCCAGACCGCCCAGGCGGCCAGCGGCGGCTTGGTGTTGCGCTCGTTCCAGTTGCCGCCGCCGCGGGCGGGGTCGTTGTAGAAGAGGCAGTCGGGGATCATGCCGGCGTCCTGCGGCCGGGTCCGCGAACCCGCGGTGATCTGGTGGTCGAACATCGACCTGATCTGCGACTCGGCCAGGGCCGGGTCGAAGCCGGCCACGCCGACCGCCTGCTTCCAGGTGTCCCAGGCCCAGAAGCCGCCGGTGAACCACTTGTAGGAGATGGACGGCGTGATGCCCCCGTGGTCGAGCCTTCCGGCCGGGCCGCGCCAGTTCGTGACGAGGGTTTCGAGCGCCTTGACCGCCAGCCGCCGCCGTCCGGCGGGCACGTCGGCGGTGACGGCCGCCACGTACCGGCGCCAGCGGGCGTCGGTGTCGCCGATCGCCTTGCCGGGGCGGAGCAGCAGGTCGCGCACCGCCGGGGCCTCCCGCTCGCGTTCGGCGGCGGTGAAGGTGTAGGTCTCGGCCCATGTCAGCTCGGACGAGCGGCGCGGCGCGAGGGTGAGCGGGCGCGCCAGGTCGGTGCGGTAGGAGTCGCCGGTGACGGTGGTGCGGACGGGCTCGGCGTGGGTCACCTCGAACCGTTCGGTGCCGTCGGTGAGGTAGTCCCACTGCTCGCGGACGCGGGCGAAACCGACCGCGACGCCGCGTGCCGTGGCGTGCAGGGACGGTGCGCTCTTCATCGGCTCGTCGTCCGGGCGCAGGAGCGACCCGCTCCAGCCGACCTCGACCGTCCGGGAGCCCTTCCCGGTGTTGGCGACCGAGGCGCGGACGAGCGCGCTGTGCCCGGAGGCGAAGCGCAGTTCGAGGGTGAGCCGCAGCCCCGGCAGGTCGTAGACCTGGCGCAGCATCCCGGGCAGCGCGGTGAGCCGGGGCGCGCCGGCGGCGCCGAGGTCGAGGTCCCGGCCGTCCGCGCGCAGGCGGATGCGGCTGAACGCCTTGCTCAGCCACCACGGGTACTCCTGGGCGATGTACAGCGGTCCGGAGAACCCGCCGTAGGCGTCCTTGTCGCCCGTCCGCGGCAGGGCATAGGCGTGCCAGGCGCCGCGGTCGCTGAAGACGTTGACCTCGTTGACCTCCGCGGGCAGGGCACCGGCCGGGACGCCGTGCAGGTCGAGCACGTCGGCGTAGCCTTCGGGCCCGGCCTTGCGCTCTGCGGCGGACGACGCCGGAACGGCGGTGACGATGAGGGCGGAGCCGAGCGTGAGCCCGGCCAGGGCGTTGAGCGATCGTCGCATGATCACCTCTCGGGGTGGGGGTGGGTCGTCCTGAGCACCGCCGCCCCGAGCGGGGGCAGCCGGAGCGTGTCCCGCACGGCGGTACCGGACAGAAGGTCGACGCCGTCCGGGACGGGCACGTCCGTCTCGGCGTCGCGATGGTTGAGCAGGAAGAGGTACGACGCGGCGGGCCCGTCGCGGCGGACGGCCTCGACCCCGTCCGGGACGGCGTGCACCGGGCGGACGCCCGCGTCGGCGAACGCCTCGTCCAGCACGAGCCCGATGCGCTCGCCCAGGTGGCAGCTCACGTACCAGGCCCGGCCGGCGCCGTGCGCGTTGCGGGTGACCGCCGGGCGTCCGGCGAGCGCCCCGGAGGCGTAGGCGGCCACGGTCTCCGCCCCGATGGTCTCCAGCCACTCGCTCCACAGCGTCGCCGGGACGGTGCGATCGCCGAACGCGACCTCGACGGACGCCTCGTCCGGGACGGGCCAGAACTCGTCGACGACGACTCCGAGCACGTCCCGGAGCGGCGCCGGATAACCGCCCAGATGCACATGGTCGTGCTCGTCGACGATGCCGCTGAAGAAGCCGCAGACCAACCGGCCGCCGTCCGCGACGTACGAGCCGAGCCAGGCGGACGTCGCGTCGCTCACCATGTAGAGGTTGGGCAGCAGCACGAGCCGGTACGGCGCCAGGTCCGCGCCGAGGGGGACGAAGTCGACGGTCACGCCGCGGGCGTGCGCCGCGCCGTACCAGGACAGCGTGAGGTCCCTGAGCCGGAGCCGGGACGAGGGGTGGTCGTCCAGTTCCAGCGCCCACCAGGAGTCCCAGTCCAGGACGATCGCGACGTCGGCCGTGGTGCGGGTCCCGGCGACCTCGGCGAGGCGGGCGAGGTCGCGCCCGAGGCGCACGGTCCGGTCCCACTGCGGCGATCCGGTGCCGCGATGCGGGAGGAGCGCGCTGTGGAACTTCTCGGCCCCCGCCCGCGACGCCCGCCACTGGAAGTGCAGCACGCCGTCCGCGCCGCGCGCCACCGCCTGGAAGGACCACAGCCGTCCCAGCGCGGGCGGCTTCGGCACGTTGACCCGACGCCAGCTCACCGCCGACGGCGCCTGCTCCATGAGCAGCCACGGACGGCCCGCCTTCAGCGAGCGCATCAGGTCGAAGTTCATCGCGGCGTTCACGTGCGCCGCCGGGTCGGCCGGGTCGGGGTAGGCGTCGTCGGACACGATGTCCTCGTGCGCGGCCCATTTCCAGTAGTCCAGGGGCTTGAACATCGACATGAAGTTCGTCGTCACCGGGAGGCCCCCGCCGTCCTCGTCCAGGACGGCCTTCTCCGCCAGGAAGCAGTCGAGCAGGGCGTCGGAGCAGAACCGGCGCCAGTCGAGCAGCTGGGTCGGGTTCACCGGTCCGGGCGCGGCGCGCGGCGGCTCGATCTCCTCCCACCGGCCGTACCGCTGCGACCAGAAGTCGGTCGCCCAGGCGTGGTTCAGCTCCGCGACGCTGCCGTACCTCCTCCGCAGCCAGGACCGGAAGTCGGCCGCCGACGTGGCGCAGAAGCACTCGGTCACATGGTCGCCGTACTCGTTGTGGACGTGCCACAGCACGACCGCCGGATGGGCCCGGTAGCGCTGGGCGATCATCCGCGCCAGGCGCGTCCCCGACTCCCGGTAGACGGGCGAGGACGGGCAGTAGTGCTGGCGGGAACCGAACTCCAGCCGGACGCCGTCCGCCGTGACGGGCAGCATCTCCGGGTGGCGGCGCACCAGCCACGCGGGCGGCGACGCGGTGGCGGTGGCCAGGTCGGCGGCCACGCCGTGCGCGGCGAGCAGGTCCAGCAGCCGGTCGAGCCACCCGAAGTCCCAGGCGTCCGGGCCCGGTTGCAGCCGCGCCCAGGAGAACACGCCCACCGTCACCAGGTTGACCCCGGCCTCGTTCATCAGCCGGACGTCCTCCGCCCAGACGTCCTCTGACCACTGCTCGGGGTTGTAGTCCCCGCCATAGAGCAGCCCCGGCACCCGAATACCCGCTTTCACCCCTGTTCCTTGCGGGGGGACGACCCCCCGCACCCCCCGGTTCGCCTCGCTCATCCCTTGACCGCCCCTCCTAGGAGACCGGACACGAACTGCTTCTGGAACAGGAAGAAGATCAACATCAGGGGGAGCGTCGCCAGGAAGGAGCCGAGGATCAGCCCGGAGTAGTCGACGTGGCTCTGCCCGATGAGCGTGTACAGCGCGACCGGCGCGGTGTACTTGTCCTCGGTGTTCAGCATCAGCAGCGGCCACAGGAAGGCGTTCCACTGCGTCATGAAGGTGAAGATGACCAGCGCGCCGAACTGGGGCCGGACCACCGGCAGGACGACCCGGTAGAAGATGCGCAGGTCGCCGGCGCCGTCGATGCGGGCCGACTCGATCAGCTCGTCCGGGAAGCCGAGGAACGCCTGGCGCATGAGGAAGATGCCGAACGAGTTGGCCAGGAACGGCAGGATGACCGCCTGGTAGGTGTCGACCCATCCGAGGCTCGCCATCATCTGGAACAGCGGGACGAGCAGCACCTGGAAGGGGATCATCATGGTCGCCAGCACGGCGCCGAGCAGCAGCCGCCGTCCCCGGAACCGGTACTTGGCCAGCGCGTACCCGCACATGGCGGAGATCAGCGAGCTGAGCACGGTGTAGACGACGGCGACGCCCGCGCTGTTGAGCATGACCCGGCCGAAGCCGATCGTGTGCTCCAGTTCCACCAGGTTGTGCAGGAACCGTCCGCCCGGCAGGAACGGCGGCGGCGACACGAACAGCTCGGCGTCGTCGCGGGTGGAGGCGACCACCATCCAGTAGAACGGCGCCGCGCTGATCATCGCGCCCACCAGGAGCAGCAGCAGGGCGAGCGCGCGGCCCGCGCGGGGACGGGCCCTTCCTTCGGCGGCCGGCCTCACCGGGACTTCTCCTTCCCGAAGAAGCGGAACTGGGCGTAGGAGATCAGGCCGATGACCGCGACGACGACCCAGGAGAGGGCGGCCGCGTAGCCGAAGTCGAGCTGCTCGAAGCCCACCTTGTAGAGGTAGAGGACGGGCGTCGTCGTGGCGTTGCCCGGCCCGCCGCCGGTCAGGACGTAGTTCTCGTCGAAGAGCTGGAGCGTTCCGATCGTCGAGGTCACCGAGCAGAACAGGATGACGGGGCGCAGCTGGGGCATGACCACCCGGACGAACGTGGTGACGGGCCCGGCGCCGTCGATGGCCGCCGCCTCGTACTGCTCCCGGCCGATCGACTGGAGGCCGGCCAGCAGGATGACCGCGTTGTAGCCCGTCCACCGCCAGGTGATCGAGCCGATCAGCGCCAGCCGCGCCCAGCCGGGGCCGTTCAGCCAGTCGACCGCGGGCAGGCCCACGGCGCCGAGCATCTGGTTGACCAGGCCGCCGTCGGTCTTGAGCAGGACGCGGAACACCACCGAGTAGGCGACCAGCATCGTGACGGCGGGCAGGAAGTAGGCGATGCGGAAGCCCGAGCGCAGGCGCAGCCAGGACTGGTTCAGCCCGAACGCCAGCAGCAGCGCCAGCCCGATCATGACCGGGACCTGGACGAGGAGGATCAGTCCGGTGTTGCGCAGCGCGGCCCAGAAGACGGGGTCCGCCGCCATCCGGCGGTACTGGGCCAGCCCGACCCAGGTCGTCACGCCGTCGCGGTCGGCGGTGAAGCTCTGGTAGAGGCCGGCCAGCAGCGGATAGGCGAAGAACAGCGCCAGCAGCGCCGCAGCCGGGCCCGCGAAGGTCCACGGGGTGCACCGGCGGCGCCAGCGCTCCCGCCGCCGGGGCGGCGCGTCCGGCCGGGCCGTCCGGGCGGGGCCGCTCTCTCCGGCCCTTCGTTTCGTCACGTCGACGACCACGGCGTCACTCGGCGATCGACCGGCCGGTCGCGGCGGCGATCTGCTTGGCCGCCGAGGTCAGGGCCTTCGCCGGGTCGTCCCCGTGCAGCACGATGCCGGAGACGGTCCGGTTGACGACGTCCCTCGCCTTGGGGCCGTCCTTGGAGATCTCGATCGGGGGCACCTTGTTCGCGAGGTCGGCGAACGTCGCGAAGACGGGCCGGCCGCCGTAGTAGGGCTGCGGCGCGGTCACGAACGGGTCCTTCAGCGCGGGCAGGTAGGCGGGGAACAGGCCCTCGTTCTTCAGCATGGACACCTGGTTGGCGGTGTTCGCGAGGGCGAACTCGACGAACGCCCACGCCGCCCGCGCGTTCGCGCTGTGGCCGCTGACGGCGAGCGTCGACCCGCCGTCGTTGGCCGTCCGCACCCCGCCCTGGTCGAACGCCGGCAGCGGCACGACGCCGAACCTGTCCTTGAGCTCGGGCATCTCGTCGGTGAGGGTGCCCGACCACCACACCGCGTAGGGGGTGGTGGCGACCTTGCCCGCCTTGGTCGCCGAGACCAGGCCGTCCCAGCCCTTCTCGAAGGCGACGAGGTCCTTGTCGGCGAGCGTCTTGAGCAGCGTCGCGGCTCGGACGGCCTGCCGGTCGGAGACGGCGATCCTCCCGCCGCGGATGTAGCCCTGCCCCTGCTGCTGGAGCAGCATCGGGAACATGCTGTCCTCCTGCGGGTCCATGACGAGGAGCTTCCTGCCGGTCTCCGCCTTGATCCGCTCGCCCGCACGGACGTAGTCGTCCCAGGTCGCGATGCCCGCCGGGTCGACGCCGGCCTTCTCGAACAGGTCGGTGCGGTAGTAGAGGGCGCAGGGCCCGCCGTCCCAGGGCAGGGCGAAGACCTTGCCGTGCTCGTCGGTGACGTCCTTCCAGGCCGCGCGGGCGAACTCGGCCTGGCGGGCCCCGGCGAGCGGGGTCAGGTCGTACAGCCCGCCGGGGAAGGCGCCGACGTAGCCGGGCAGCCTGCTGCCCTCGATCGTGAGGACGTCGGGCAGCCCCTTCCCCGCCTTCATTCCTACGGTGATCTTGTCGTAGGCGTTGTCGTAGCCGATGTCGACGACGTCGACGCTCGTCCCGGGATGGCGCTGCTCGAAGGCCGGGGCCAGCCGCTTGAGCGCCTTCGCCGCGACGTCCCACGACCAGACGCCGATCCTTCCTTCGATCTTGGCCTGCGTGCCCGCGCTCAGCGCGGGCCCCGCCTTCCGCGCGCCGCCTCCGGCGGCGCATCCGCTCGCTCCGAGCAGCGCCGAGACGGCTCCGGCGACTCCGGCGGTCAGGACGGTCCGGCGCCCGATGGCCGCCCGTTCGGGGTTGGTCGCCATCTTGCCTCCCCAAGGGATTCGGGATAATGCTGTATACAGCACACTGCATCCTGTGTTCTCGTCAAGAGGGTGAGGCAAGGAATGTGAAGGAGAGGGAGATGAACGCGCACCCCTACATC
>NZ_JBFAGB010000062.1:0-32225 GCF_040639875.1 Actinomadura sp. NPDC023710 | reverse complement strand
CGAACGCGGCATCGCTTCGCGATCAGCCCGGTTTCGCTCGCCTCCGGCTTCGCTGCACCGGGCAGGTCACGCGTTCGCGCGCGTGCCCGAGGCCATTTCGAGACAGGCCCTAGCTCCCCTCCGGCAGCAGCCGGTGCACCATCTTGTCGATCAGGGCGTCGGTGTCGTAGGGCTCCGTGATGGCGGGGGCGGTGAAGTCGTCCAGGAGCAGCCCGGCCATCGCGAAGTACAGCAGGCCGACGCCCGTGGCGTCGCCGGGCAGGCCCGCGTCCAGGTGGTAGCGGACGATCTCCTCGTGCTCGGCGGTGAGGAAGCCGCCGAGCTCGGTGTGCAGCTCCGGGCGCCGGGTCGCCTCCAGGCGCAGCTCCAGCATGGCCAGATAGCCGGTCCGGTCGGCCCGCATGCGGCCGAGGAGCTGGTGCATCAGCTCGGTGACCAGCGCGTGCGTGGGCGCCTGCCGCATCGTCTCGGCCAGCGCCTGCGGGTCGGGGGTGAGGCGCTCGCGGGTGCGGTGCATGACCTGGGTGAGCAGGTCGGCGCGGTTGGCGAAGTAGTTCGTGGCGGTGCCGGTGGGGACGCCCGCCTCGGCGTCGATCGCGCGCAGTGTCAGGCCGCGCGACCCCTCGCGGGCCAGGACCTCGATCGCCGCGTCCAGCAGGGCGGCCCGACGGGCGGGGTTGCGTCGCACTGTGACCTCCATCACAACGACTTGCAATCACTGCAAGTGCAGTACTAAGTTCAAACCACTTCACACAGAGTACATCAAAGTCAGTGAAAAGGAGATCGCATGCGCGCCCGGATCACCACCCCTTCCTCGCCGTCCCAGGACCGCGTAGTCCTGCCCGGTCGCGCGGGACATCCCGGATGGGACCGTCACGTCCCGAAGCCCCGCACCGTTCCGCGGCCGCGGCCGCCGCGCAAGCCCGGGTCCGTCCGCTGATCCACCGTCCGTCCCCGCTCCCGCGCCCGACGCCTGAAAGCGAGCACCGCATGCGCAAGCTGGTCTACTACGTCTCCGCCACCCTCGACGGCTTCATCGCCGGACCGGACGGGCAGTTCGACTTCTTTCCCTTCGAGGGCGAGCCCGCCGAGATGATCATGGCCGAGTACCCCGAGACGCTGCCCGCCCATGCCCGCGGTCCGCTCGGCATAGGCGACGCCCCGAACCGCCATTTCGACACCGTCGTCATGGGGCGGGGTACCTACGAGCCGGGTCTGGCCATCGGGCTCACCAGCCCGTATCCGCAGCTGGAGCAGTACGTCGTCTCGACGACGCTCGGCATAGATGACCCGGCCGTGACCGTCGTCCCCCGGGACCCGGTCGGCCTGGTCCGGGGGCTGAAGGAGCGGGAGGGGCTCGACATCTGGCTCGCAGGCGGCGGGAAGCTCGCCGCCGCGCTGGTGGACGAGATCGACGCGCTGGTCATCAAGCGCCACCCGATGGTGATCGGATCCGGGATCCCCCTGTTCGACGGTCCCTTCTCCCTGGCGGCGTTCACCCCGACCGACGCCCACGCCTTCGACTCCGGGCTCGTCGTCACCATCTACTCCCGCGAAGGGGACGCGGAGCGGCCCCCGGCCTCCCAGTACTCCAGCGGTAAGTCGTGATCTTCAGTGTCTTCGGGTCTGTTGTCGCTGGTAGTGGCTGTGCGGGCGTGGGCTTGATGGCGTCGGCGCCAGCGTGACCGGTGGCGGGCTTGGTGGCGAAGTGCCGGTTGGCGGGCACCCCGGCCGCTTGGCGCCGCGCGGTGTCACCGGCCCAGACCCACTAGGCCTGCCAGGTCGCCCCGGTCGTCGTCCTGGACCGGCTCGCCACCTGACGCATCATCGGCCCCGCACGCTCAGACGACTTCCGGAGCTTGCGCCGACATCAGATGGTGGGTCGGATCTTGCCGACCCCCGGTCCCGGCGGTGGCCGCCGAGCACATCGGCAGCGTGTCCGGGCGTGTGCGGCCGGTATTGATCCGGCTTTCGGTGGTTTGTTTGCGGCGGCTGTCGATTCGGCTGCCGGCCGTTCGGCAGAACCCGTGAAGGCACCGGGTAAGCGGTGCTCGGATCACGTTCTGGGAGCCTGCGATGACCGCCGGACCGTCCAGCACCGACACCGCCGACGCCCGGGCCCCGTTCCGAGCGTTGCTGCGGACAAGCCCGCCTTCCCCTTCGGGTCAGGCCAGAGCCGAGCTGAGGGCTTTGATGCCTTCGACCACCTCAACGCCCGCTCACACCTGAAATGAGGATGAGGATGCCGACCGACGCGCTACGGCTGGAGGCCGTTCGCAAGATCTACGGAACAGGGCCTGCCGCCGTGACCGCCCTGGACGGGCTGTCCCTGACGCTGCCCGCCGGTACCTTCACCGCTGTCATGGGCCCGTCCGGCTCGGGGAAGAGCACCCTGCTGCAGTGCGCGGCCGGGCTGGACGCCCCGACCGCCGGCAGCGTCGTCGTCGGCGGTGTGGAGATGACGGGGCGCAGCGAGACCGAACTCACCCGGCTGCGTCGCGAGCGGATCGGTTTCGTGTTCCAGCACTTCAACCTGCTGCCCACACTGACCGCGCTGCAGAACGTGACCCTTCCGCTGCGCCTGGCCGGCAGGCGGGCCGACCCGGCCGCCGCCGCTGCGGTGTTGGCCCAGGTTGGGCTGGACGGTCGGCAGGGGCACCGTCCGGCCCAACTGTCGGGCGGGCAACAGCAGCGGGTCGCGATCGCCCGGGCTCTGGTCACCGGCCCCAGCGTCATCTTCGCCGACGAGCCGACTGGCGCGCTGGACACCCGCAGCGCCCGCGAGGTGCTGCGGCTGCTGGCCCGTACCGTGTCCGAGCAGGGGCGGACGGTGGTGATGGTCACCCACGACCCGGTCGCCGCCTCCTACGCCGGATCGGTGCTCTTCCTGGCCGACGGCAGGATCGTCGGACGCCTGGCCGGCCCGACCCCCGACGCGGTGGCCGAGCGCATGACTCACCTGGGGGAACTCGCCGAGCAGCAGCGCGCCGCCCAGGCCGCCCCGATCCCGGAAGCGATCTGACCATGCTCACACTCGCCCTGAATTCCCTTCGCCGCCGTTCCGGCGGTTTCGCCGCCAGCTTCCTGGCGATGTTCTGCGGCGCCATGATCCTCATGGCCTTCGGCTCCCTGCTGGACACGGCCGGCGCCAAGGGCGTGGATCCCGCCGGCGAGAGCACCCTCAATGTCCTGGGCCTCGTGGTGGGCGGCTGGGGACTGCTGCTGGTGACGTTCGCCGTCACCTCCACCCTCACCCTGTCGGTACGGCAACGCGCCGCGGAGATGGCACTGCTGAAGAACATCGGTGCGACCCCGGGCCAGATCACCCGGATGATCACCGGGGAGGCTCTGATCCTGGCCGTGGCGGCGGTGTCCCTGGCGATCGTCCCCGCCGCCTACACCGGCGGTTGGCTGCTCGACCGGCTGACCGCCAACGGGCAGATCGCCACGAGCATCACCCATCACTTCGGCGGGTTCGCCATCCACATCGGATACGGGGTCACGCTCGTCGCGGCCACCGCCGCCGCGCTCACCGCCGCCCGGCGCACCGCCCGAATGAGCGCCACCGCGTCCCTCCTGGACGCCGCCGCCGGCGACGCCCGGATGAGCCGCAAACGGGTGGCCGCCGCCGCTGTGTTCCTGTTCCTCGGCACCGACCTGGCCGTCATCACCGCGACCGCGATGCGCGGCAAGGACGACTTCGAGCCGATGGCCACGGCCGGCCCGGCCGCCATCTGGTTCTCCATCGGCCTGGCGCTGCTGGCCCCCGTACTGCTGCGCCGGGTCACCGCCTGGCTTGAGGGACCACTGCAGCGCCGCGGTGCCGCCGGCCAGCTGGCCGCGCTCAACCTCGCCCAGCGCACCGGCCCCATGTCCACCGCGGTCATGCCGATCATCCTGTTCACCGGCATCGCCACCGGCACCCTCTACATGCAGGCCACCGACAACGCCGTCAACGCCGCCTCCGGCATCACCGAGACCGCCGACTACCGCAACGCCGAGACCACCAACATGATCGTCATCGGCATGATCCTGCTCTTCGCCGCCATCATGGTGGTCAACTCCCTGGTCGCGACCACCGTGGACCGCCGCCGTGAATTCGGCCAGCAACGCCTCATCGGCGCCACACCCCGTCAGGTACTGCAAATGGTCGCCGGCGAGGGAACGGTACTCGCCGCCACCGGCGTCCTGTTCGGCACACTGGCCTCCCTCGTCACGATCATCCCGTTCAGCATCGCCCGCTCCGGCTCACCCGTCCCTCATGGCAACGTCCTGCTCTACCTCGCCGTCGCCGCCATCGCCGCCGCACTCGCCCTGGCCACCAGCCTCGCCGCAGCCCACCGCACGCTGAGAACACCGGCCATCGACGCGGCGACCACCTGAGCCCGCCGCGGTCACGCCGCCGGGAGGCCGTGGAACGGAACTCGTCGGCCATGTGGAGAGCAGACTCCGCAGCGAGATCCCGCCGGGCGATCCGGAAATCCAGTCGTGGGGTGGCCGCCCCGGGATTGATCCGGATTTCGGTGGTTCGTTTGCGGCGGCTGTCGATTCGGCCGCCGGCCGTTCGGCAGAACGCGTGAAGGCACCGAGAAAGCGGTGCTCGCCTCAAGCCCAGGGAGCCTGCGATGACCGCCGGATCGGCCAGCAACCACTCCGACACCGCCGCCGCCCGGGTCCCGTTCCGCGCATTGCTGCGGACGAGCCTGATCGCCGCGGGCTTCGCCGCGGCGGCGACCGAGGCGTTCAGCGCCGTCGTCCGGGCCGCGGGCGTCCGGCTCGCGGTCGGCGACCCTGGCGGGAGCGCCTCCAGCGTCGTGCCGGTCGACGCCGGCGCCTGCGCGATCTCCATCGCGATGGTCATGGTCATCGGAACCGGCATCGCCGCGCTGATCAACCGGCGCTCGTCCCGGCCGGCCCGCACCTACGCCATCGTGACCAGCGTGCTCGTGCTCGTGTCCCTCATCGCCCCGCTGACCGCGGCGGCCACCTCCATGGGGACCAAGCTGACCCTCGTCGCCGCTCACCTCGTCGCGGCCGCGATCATCGTGCCCATGGTCAGCCGCCGTCTTGCCGGCGACCGACAAGACGGACCGCGGTAAGAATGTGTGGCCCCGGTGTCGAGAACGTGCGGCGTCGAACGGCACACCGTGTGCCGAGCCAACGACAATGATCACCAAGGCAAAGGAGACCTGACCATGCGTTACATGGTGATGCACTACGAGACCGAGGCCATGGAGAACGGTGTCACGCCCACACCGGAACAGCAGGCCGCGATCGGCGAGTACATGAAGGAGTCGGCGATGGCCGGCGTTCTGCTCGGCGGCGAAGGGGTCCACCCGAGCTCGTCCGGCGCTCGGCTTGAGATCGCTGACGGGAACGTGCGGATCATCGACGGCCCGTTCGCCGAGGCCAAGGAACTGATCGCCGGCTTCGCGATCCTCGAGGTCGATTCGCTGGCCGAAGCGGTCGAGCACGCCCGCAAGTTCGCGCTGATCACCGGTGTGGAACGCATCGACGTACGCCGCGTCGTCGAGTTCTCCGACCTGCAGTAGAACGCCGTCCCGGACCCGGCGGCCGCCGTCATGGAAGCAGGAGACCTCGACGCCATGCTGGCGACGCTGTGGCGCGTCGAGTCCCCCCGCATCGTCGCCCGTCTCGTCAGGCTCGTCGGTGACCTCGACACCGCCGAGGAACTCGCCCAGGACACCTTCGTCGCCGCCATCGAGAAGTGGCGGCACGAAGGCGTTCCCAGCAACCCGGCGGGCTGGCTGAACACGACCGCCCGATTCCTCGCCGTCGACCGGATCCGGCGACGCGACACCCAGCGGCACAAATACCACCTCGTCGCGGCGACGACGCCGCGGAGCACCGATCTCGACATCGGTCAGATCGTCGACGGCGACCTGGCCGACGACCTCCTCGGGCTGATCTTCATGGCCTGCCACCCGATCCTGTCGCCGGACGCCAGGTCCGCGCTCACCCTCAAACTGGTCTGCGGCCTCACGACCGGCGAGGTCGCCCGGGCCTTCCTCGCCCCCGAGGCGACGATCGCCCAGCGCGTCGTCCGCGCCAAACGTACTCTCGCGGCGGCCGACATCCGCTTCGAGCTCCCCGGACCGGCCGAGCGTCCAACACGCCTCGACGCCGTCCGGGAGGTCATCTATCTGGTGTTCAACGAGGGGTACTCGGCCACCAGCGGCGACAGCTGGGTCCGCCCCGAACTGTGCTCCGAAGCGCTGCGGCTCGGGCGGATGCTGGCCAGTCTGACACCGGACGACACCGAGACCCTCGGCCTTCTCGCGCTGATCGAACTCCAGGCGTCACGGCTGACCGCCCGCGTCGGCCCGCACGGTGACCCTGTGCTCCTGATGGACCAGGACCGGACCCGGTGGGACCGGCTGCTGATCCGCCGCGGGCTCGCGCTCATCGAGCGGATCCACCGATTGCACGGCACCGCGGGACCTTATGCGCTCCAAGCCGCGATCGCCGCGTGCCACGCTCGGGCCACGACCGCCGCGGACACCGACTGGCCGCGCATCGCGGCCCTCTACGACGGGCTCGTGCAGATCACCTCGTCGCCCGTGGTCGAACTCAACCGCGCCGTCGCGATCGGTCGGGCATTCGGGCCGCAGGCCGGACTGGACGTCGTCCGCCCGCTCCTGGATCATCCGGCGATGCGCGGCTACCACCTCCTCCCGGCCGTCGCGGGCGACCTGTCCTGCGGCGCCGGGAACCACGAGGAGGCGCGGCGGTACTTCCTCGACTCCGCGGCCCTGACGGCGAACACACAACAACGCAGGACCATGCAGCGCCGGGCGGCCGACTGCGCGACCCACCACGCCGGGAGCACCCCCCACCAGCAAGATCACGACTGACCGCCGGAGTGCTAGCCGGGCGGGTTGCTAGCGGCTCTCGGTGTTCTCGTTGTTCTTGGACGCCTTGAGGTCCTCGAACTCGCCCTTGAAGATCGTCTGCTCGTACAGGACGCCGTCGGGCCACGGCTTCTTCGGTTCCCGTCCGGGCTGGGGGTTGTCCTTGCGGAACTCCACCGGCTGGCCGTCCTTGGCCGGCGGGTAGCTGTGCGAGAACATCCCGGGCGCGTAGGTGTAGTAGCCGCCCTGCTCCATGCCCCGCTGGTTCAGCTGGTTGTTCCTGCGCTCGGAGTGGAGCTTCCTGGACGAGGCGGCGCGCGTCGCGTACACCCAGACCACCAGGGCGGCGACGATCAGGAACGGGATGATCCAGACGAAGTAACGGGCGCCCGTGGGGGACGTGTCCGCCAGCACGGGGTCGGCGACGATCGTGGTGAGCAAGGCGGACCACCTCCCGATGGCATGAATCGGCCCTTCCTAGGGTCAGTTAGGGATGTGTCCGCTGGATCCCGTATTAACCGTTTCGGGCGCCGGGCCGGCGGGCGCGCCGACGGTGCGGAGCCGTCCGGCGGGCAGGCCCGGGACGGCCAGCGCGGCGCAGACGGCCAGGACGCCCAGCATCGGAACGGTCCATCCGCCGGTGGCGTCGTGCAGCGCGCCGAGGGCGAGCGGGCCGAGCGCCGCGATGACGTAGCCGACGCCCTGCGCCATCCCCGACAGCTGGACGGCGACGTGGGCGTCGTGGGCGCGGAGCCCGATGAACGACAGCGCGGTCGCGAACCCGAGGCCCTGGCCGAGGCCGAGGACCACGGTCCAGCCCCACACCGACGCGATCGGCGCCCAGGTCACCCCGACGAAGCCCAGCGCGGTCAGCGCCACCGTGGCGATCACCAGGGGGCGCTGGTCGCGGGTCCGCCGGGCCAGCACCGGGACGGCCAGCGAGCCGACCGCCTGGACCGCCGCCACCAGTGCCAGCACGTAGCCGGCGGTCGCCTCGTCCATCCCGCGGTCCTGGCAGAGCGTCGGCAGCCAGCCGAGCACGACGTAGGCCAGCAGCGACTGCAGGCCCATGAACACCGTGACGTGCCAGGCCAGCCCCGACCGCCACACCAGCGCCGCGACGCCGTGCGGGGGCTCCGCGGGCGGGGCCGAGCGCGCCGCGCGCGCCGCCCGCCGCGCTCTCGGCAGCCACAGCAGCCCGGCGAGCGCCGCCGGGATCGCGAGCAGGCCGAGCGGCAGCCGCCACGACGCGCCGAACAGGTTCTCCACGGGCACGGCGAGCCCGGAGGACAGGGACGCGCCCGCCGTCACCGCGACCGTGTAGACCGCCGTGACCGTGGTGATCCGGGACGGGTGGTCCCGCTTGATGATCGCCGGCACCGCGATGTTGCCGATGCTGATCGCGATCCCCGCGACCAGGGAGCCGGCGAACAGCGCGGCCACGCCGCCCGGCAGCCGCAGCAGCAGCCCGGCGACGAGCAGCGCCATCGCGCACACCAGCAGCGTCTCGCTGCGCGGCGGGCGCCGCAGGAAGGCGGCGACGAGCCCGTAGGAGCCGAAGAACGCCAGCGGCAGCGTGGTGAGCGCGCCCGCCGCCGTCCCGGACAGGCGGAAGGCGTCGCTGATCTCGGTCAGCAGCGGCCCGACCGCCGCGACCGCCGGCCGCAGGTTGACCGCCAGCAGGACGATCATCAGCAGGGCGCCGGCGAGCCCGGCGCGCCGCCCGGTCACGCGTCCTCCTCGGGCGCGCCGGCATCGCCGAGCAGGGACTCCAGGACGGCGAGGGTCGGCTCCACGACGGCGGCGGCGGCCGACGCGGCGGCCTCCGGATCGCCCGCCGCGATCGCGTCCAGCACGGCGCGGTGCCGGGCCGGTCCCGCCTCGGGGACCTCGTGGTCCAGCCGGATCGCGCGCATCGACTCGTGCAGCCGGTCGATGAAGAACCGCATCGCCTCGATCAGCACCGGGTTGCGGGAGGCCTCCGCGACGCCGAGGTGGAACCGCGCGTCGGCGGCGCCGAACGCGTCCGGCTCGGTGGCCTCGTCGCGGGCGCGGAGCAGTTCCTCCAGCCGCGCCAGGTCAGCGTCGGTGCGGCGGCGCGCCGCCAGCCGGGCCGCCTGGACGTCGTAGGCGAGCTGCACCTCGAACACGTCCCGGGCGGACGCGCGGGACACCCGCCGCAGCAGCGGACGCGGGTCGGCGCTGCTGCGCACGTACGTCCCGTCGCCGCGCCGCACCTCCAGCACCCCGACGTGCGACAGCGCCCGGATCGCCTCCCGGACGGCCGGACGGCTCACCCCGAGCTGCGCGGCCAGGTCCAGCTCGGCAGGGATCCGCCGGCCGACCGGCCACGTGCCGCCGCTGACCTGCGCCTGGAGCTGGTCGAGCACGGCGTCCACCGTCGACCCGCTTGATACGGGACTCAACGCCACGAAAGCCTCCAAAGTAAGATGTCAGACATCTTACGAGGAGCCCCGTGGGACCGCCTGACCCGTGGTGACCGTCGGGAGGGGTCTCGACGGTCACCACGGGCATCTACGGCGCCCGCCGGACGGGGTGTGGGTACGGGTCGCCGAATCCGGCGGGCGTCGCGTCCTTCGTTTCGGCCGCCTTCGGGTCAGCGGAGCCTGGGAAGGCCGAATCTGCGGCGGTGCCCGGTGCTCGGCGTGGCGCGGACGTTCTCCGCTTCAGCCCGTTCCCGCACGCGGGCCGCCTCCTCCTCCGCGCGCCCCTGCTCGACCGGGGCCATGGCCTCGCGGTGGGACACCGGCGAACCCGGATCGCGGCGCGTCCGCGGGGACGGGCCGCCCATGATGATCCCGCCCATGACGGGTCCGCGGTGCGGCAGGCCGTCGTCGGCACCGGGGTAGTGGCGGCGCGTGCGCGACGCCGTCAGCACCACCGTCACCCAGCCGATGAGCGCCACGAAGATGACGGCCGGGCCGATGGCCAGGAAGTAGGCGTTCCCGAGGCGGTCGGACTGGGCGAGCAGCGCGCTGGCGACCATGGGGCGACACCTCCTCGCCCCTGGCTTTACCCGGCGTCAGGCGGTTAACCGCCCGGCGCCGTCACAGCCCGCGCGACTGGGAGATGGACCCCGAGGTGGCCAGCGTGAACGTGCGCATCGACTCGGCGAACTTCGACAGGTCCCATTCCGCCGGGCCCTCGTACCAGTAGAGGTTGTCGGCGCCCGTCGCGCGCTCGCCCGCGTCCTTGACCGTCCCGGCCCACTTCGCCACGAGGTCGAACACCACCGCGTACGGCAGGAAACGCGAGAACAGCGCGATCCGCTGCTGCGCCGCGATGGAGCCGTCGTCGGGGAGGGCGCCCCGCTCCAGGAACGCGCGGAAACCGATCGTGTGCGCGAGGACCGTGGCGCCGCGTGCCGTCTTCGCCGGCATGTACTGGCCGCCATAGGCCAGCGCCGCGCCCGTGATGATCAGTGCGAGCCCGGCCAGCGCCCACTCGGTGGTGAACGCCAGCGCGACCGTCCCGGCGATGCCGAGCAGCGTCACGAGGATGCCCGCGACCGTCCACCGGGACCGGACGGTGTCGGGCCGCCGCGCGAACCAGCCCTGCTTCACCACGTCGTCGTACATCGCGGACCTGACCTGCGCGAGCTTCGTCGCGAACGTCCCGCCGAGCTCCGACAGCCGGACGGCGTCGCGGCCGGACCCGTCCGGGGCGGTCAGCAGCGCGTCCAGCAGGATCCGCTCGTAGGGGAGCAGGTCGACCTGCGCGCGGTCGAGGCGGCGCAGCGTCCAGTCGAGGCGGCCGGTGACGGCCCGGTCCTCCTCCTCGATCAGCAGGTAGCCGCGCACGGCGAGGTCGACGATGGTCGCGGTCACGTCGATCACGTCGGCCTGCTCGTCGATCAGCGTGCCGATCTGCCCGGGGCGCACCCCGTCCGGCGGCTCGAACTCCGCCCCGGCCACCGGCGCCTGGTCGCCCTCGGCGGCCCGCTTCCCGACGGTCCGCGCGTCCCGCCCGCGCAGCAGGTAGAGGGCGAGGACGCCGCCCACCAGCAGCACCAGCAGGCCGCCGAGCGCGGCGCCGGTCACGGCGTTGACGGAGAACGCGGTCGCGACCGTGTGGCGGCGCTCGTAGATCGCGTGCCCGCCCGTCGTCCCGGCCGGCAGGCCGGCGACGACCGTCAGGTACTCGCCGGGCAGCATCCCCTGCTGGGCGAACACGCCCTGGGTGTGCGTGTGGTTCGTGTAGTACTGCGTGCAGCCGATCGTGCTGCCGATCGGCCCGGTGAAGCAGTTGACGTTGCGGATCATCGCGCCGCCGTCGACGGTGGCCTTCGCCTCGTCCAGCGGCACCTTCCAGCCGCCGACCACCGGCCAGCGCAGCTCCTCCGCCGCCCCCATCCGGGTGATCGCGCCGCGCACGTCGTACTCCAGGACGATCGTGCGGTCGCCGGTCAGCTTCCGGTCGCCCGCCACCTTGACCGTCGTGTGCAGGCCCGCGCTGGAGGCGGTGGCCCTGGACGGCCCGCCGTCCGGGCTGGCCGCCCGCAGATTCTCGATCCTGTAGACGCGGTCCTCGGTGACGCTCTCGTGCGCCCGGGTCGGGTACGTCCGCTGGAAGCCGTCGTGCCCGGCGAACCGGTAGACGATCGTCTCCTTCACCCTGACCGTGCCGCCCTGGACCGCGGTGAGGACGACGTCGTCCTTGAGCACCCGCTCGGCCGCGGCGAAACCGGATGCCGCCGCACCGGCCGCCGGCGCCTCGCTGACCTCGGCCGCCGTCGCAGAAGTGCTGGTCAGCAGGGGGACGGCCAGCGCCGCCGAGACCGCCAGGGCCGCCGGACGCGACCGGAACATCGCCGCAAGAGCAGACATGGCCGCAAATGCTATCGGGAATGCGTGCGATGATTCTGCGCTATGGCAGGTCATTACCCCCCGCCGCCCCCTCCGCCGCGGCCTCCGGGACCGCCCTACGGCCGTCCGCCGTACGGTGGGCCGCAGCCGCAGGGGAGACCGCCGTATGGCGGTCCGGGGTACGGCGGGCCGGGCTACGGGTCTCCTGCCTACGGGCCGCCGCAGTACCGGTACGTCCCGATGCGCCCGCCGCCGCGCCGCAGCGCGGGCGGGACGATCGCGGGCATCTTCGGCGGCCTGACGTCCCTGGTCGTCCTGGCGATCCTGGGGATCTCGCTGTTCGGCGGGAGCCAGGGCGCCGTCGGCGGCACCGGGACGTCCACCACGTCGAGCGGCCCCTCGACGCCCCGGGAGAAGGCGACCAACAGCAAGATCTACAAGACGGGCCCGCTGACGCCGGTGAGCTGCCGCCTGCCGCCGATCCAGCCGTCCGCCCAGTCCATGCGCGGGTTCATGGACACCCTGAGCGACTGCCTGGACGCGACGTGGACCAGGCAGTTCACCAAGGCCGGCATCGCGTTCGACAAGCCCGACCGGGTGTTCTGGGTCGAGCCGGGGCGCAGCCCGTGCGGCTCCTACCCGGCGCCCGGCGCGTCCGCGTTCTACTGCCCGGCCAACAACACGATGTACGTGGGGCTCCGGCACGTCGTGGAGACGTCGGGCGGCGAGCCGCTGTCCCACTACGCCGTCTACGCCCGCGTGATCGCGCACGAGTACGGGCACCACGTCCAGGACCGGGCCGGGATCCTGCTCTACGGGGACGGCCAGATGGAGTCCGGCGACACCGCCACCCGGACGGAGGCGAGCCGCCGCATCGAGCTGCAGGCGCAGTGCTTCGCCGGTGCCTTCCTCGGCAGCGAGCGCACCACCCTCCCGATGACCCGCGAGCAGTACACGGCCATGGTCAACGACGTGCTGGGCAGGGGCGACGACCGCCAGCCGCCGGAGAAGCGCGACCACGGCTCGGGCCGCCACTACGCGGGCTGGGTGGTCACCGGTTTCAACGGGCGCGACCTGACCGTCTGCAACACCTGGATCGCGTCCCCGTCCAAGGTGAGCTGACCTCCCGGCCGGGCTTTGAGTTCCTCGCACAGGGACGGCTGAGTGCCGGTACTCATGCCCCGGACGCGGGCGGGCCGCAGACTCGTTCCATGACGACCTCCAAGCCGCCCGCCCAGGCCGGTTCCGCCGCGTTCTTCGTCCAGGCGACGATCTCGTTCGCCGTCTCCAGCACCGCCGTCGCCGTCGGGGTGGCCTACCTGCCGGTCAGCGCGTGGGTCCGCGCGTTCCTGGCGCTCGGCCTGCTGTATGTGATCACGTCCACGTTCACGCTGGCCAAGTGCGTCCGCGACCGGCAGGAGACGTACGCCATCAGCACCCGGGTCGACCAGGCGCGCCTCGACAAGCTCCTCGCCGAGCACGACCCGTACGCGACCCCGTCCCTGTGATCCCGGCCCTTCCCCCACCTGGCGCCGCCGTCCGTGAAGGGCGGCGGCGCACGACGTTCCCCGGCATGGTCAGCCGGTGAAGGGCCACGGGCCGAAACGGCCCGCCGCGACGAAGACCGCGAGCGCGAGGTAGACCAGGTTCAACGCCACGAACGCCGTCTCGCCGCGCCGGCCGTGCGTGACCATCGCGCCGACCATCAGCAGGACCCAGCAGGCGGCGGTCACCGGCACCATGACGGGCGCGACGCCGACCACGGCGGGCAGGATCAGTCCGACGGCGGCGAGGAGTTCCAGGCCGCCGAGCGCCTTCACGAAGCCGTCGCCGGCGCTCTCGGTCCACTGCCCGCCGGGGGCCTCGGCCAGCTTGGCCCTGGGCACGAAGACCTTGCTGACACCGCCGGTCAGCGCCACCGCGGCCAGCAGCCCCGCCCCGATCCACAGCGCCGTGTTCATGAGCTTCCTCCTTGTTGGGGACGAGTGGTTCGTCCGCAAGACACCGGCACCGCGACCCGTGTGACAACGCGACACGTGACCTGCGCCACGGGCGCGCTCCGAGCGCCGGACCAGCGGCGATGGGACGGTTCATCCGGCATTTCCGGCATGTGAGGCGATTCACCACGAAGTGCTAGCTATGGTGCTTGCAATAGCAAGCACCATGACGGAGAGTGGAGACATGGCGAGTTCGAAGGTCGGCTCGATCGGGGAGTACATCCGGGAGCAGCGGACACGGGCGAAGATCTCGCTCCGCCAGCTGGCGGACGTGTCCGGGATCTCCAACCCGTACCTGAGCCAGATCGAACGCGGCCTGCGCAAGCCGAGCGCCGAGATCCTGCAGCAGATCGCCAAAGGGCTGCGGATCTCCGCCGAGGCGCTGTACGTGCAGGCCGGGATCCTGGAGGACCGCGAGGCCGACACCGACGTGCAGGCCGCCGTGCGGGCCGATCTCGTCCTCACGGAACGGCAGAAGCAGGTTCTGCTCGACATCTACGCGTCGTTCCTCAAGGAGAACGAAGCCAGCGGCGTCCTCGGCGCCGAGCTCGATGTGCCCGCCGAGACCGCCGTACCGCAAGAGGCCGGACCAGAACAGGCCGGACCAGAGCGCAAGGAAAGGAAGAGGTCGGATGACGCTGGCCAGCAACCTTCGTGAGAACAAGGCCGTGTACGCCGTGGCCGGCGCCGGCGACTTCGCGGTGGAGAAGATCCGTGAGGTCCCGGAGCAGGTGACCAGGTACCAGGGCGAGGTCCGCGAGACCGTCGACCGCTACCGCGTGCAGGTCCGCCAGACCGCCGCCCGCTACCGCGGCGAGGTCTCCCGGTACCAGGAGCGCGTGGACGCCAAGGACCTGCCGGGCGCCGCCGTCGCGTACGCCACGCACTTCGGCACCCGCGCCTTCGAGTTCATCGACGAGCTCGCCGAGCGCGGCAAGAAGGTCGTGCACCGCGAGGCCTCCGAGGTCGCCGAGATCGCCGCGGCCGACCAGGCCGCGCCGAAGCAGGCGTCCAAGGCCCGCACCGCGCAGCGCCGGACGGTGCAGAGCCGGGCCACCGGGCAGTCCCGCTCCACCGCGAAGAAGTAAAGGCGTCGAACGACGGAGCCCGGCCGGGAACACCCGGCCGGGCTCCGTCGTCCCTACAGGTGCCTGGTCCATCAGGCCGCCCTGGTGGACGGTGCGCATAGGGTTGCGGTAAAGGAAGACCCGCGTGCGACGAGGAGTCGCCGTCCGAGACGAGCAGGAGCGCTGATCGCCGATGTCGGGCTTCAACGTGCTGGACTACTTCTTCTGGTTGCTGCTGATCATCGCGTTCGTGATGGAGGCGTGGGCGCTGGTCGACTCGCTGACCGTACCCGTGAACGCCTACGCCGCCGCGAGCAAGCAGAGCAAGAAGCTGTGGATGATCATCCTGATCGTCGCGACGGTGGTCGGCGCCGCGTACGCGGTCGCGCCGGTGGCGCTCGGCGCCAGCCCCATCGCCCTGCTGCTCGGCATCCTCCCGGTCGCCGCGTTCATCGCCGCCGCCGTCTACCTCGCCGACGTCCGCCCGGCCGTCGGCCCGTTCAAGAAGAACAACGGCGGCCGCGGCGGCTCCCGCCAGGGCCCCTACGGCCCCTGGTGAGCGGCGGCCTCGCGGCCTGGCGCGACGCCGATCCCGAGGAGCGGGCCGCGGGCAAGCGGGTCGGTTCCCAGAGCGCTCACGGGGTGCGGTGGGCGTCGGTTCGCTCTTGGGCGTGGTGCCAGGCGTAGGTGAAGCGGTCGGGGAGCGACCGCCAGGTGAAGGGGCTGTGGGGGTCTTCCGCGTCGGCCGCGGTCTTCAGGTCGGCCTTCCACATTTCCTGGGGCGGTGGGCCCTGGGTCCAGGGGCCGGGGAGGAAGATCTTGCGTCCCTCGCGCGCCTGCTCGCTCCGGATCACCAGATTCCGGGCCACCAGGGGGTCGGCGGCCTTGCGGAGGCGGGCGGGGGTCCAGCGGTTCCACTTCCGCACGTTGCGGTCCGTCGGTTCGTCGAGGGCCAGCAACTGGAGGTAGAGGGCCGCGGAGTCCGGCGGGACGTCGAGGCGCCCGACGGCCTCCTCCACCAGGGAGGGCGCCGAAGCCGACGGATCGGCCTCGTATGCCCCTTCCGGCAGCGCGCCGGAGCGGATTCGGTGCGCCATGGCCTGGGCGCCCTTCCCGCGCAGCAGGCGCACGCGTTCGAAGGCGTGCCTGCTGTTCCGGGGCGCGTCCACCACCTCGGCCAGACGCTCGGTCCGGCCGTCGACGCCGTACAGGGCGGGGCGGAAGAACAGGTTCGCGAGCCGCTGCCGGGCGACGAGTGAGGCGACCGTGAGGCCGTCGTCGACGTAGTCGACCGTGAGTTCGCTCGGGCCGCTGTGGGGGACGGTCCCGAACCTGGAGGTGATCGCGTCCGGCCCCTGCGCCCTGACGTCGAAGAGGCAGGCGGGCAGCAGCAGGCCGGGGTTCGCCAGCCGTTGGAGCAGCAGGTCGTTGGCCGCGGGCGCGCCCTCCCGAACCGGGTCACCCACAGGAAGTTCCTCGTAGGACCACCGGAGCCCGAGCAACACGGCTTCGATCAGGTTCTGCAGTTGGAGCGTCTCGGCGGCAGGGACGCACTTCTGGCTCTTGTACCTGGGGCTGTCGGCGGACTCCAGCCAGGTGTCCAGGTCCTTGGTGAGCAGCGGGACGGCACCGGGATCGGCGAGCCATTCGCACAGTTGCGCGCCGGTGACATTCGGGGCCGCCTTCTCGGCCGCCTGAACGGTGCTCAGGGGCGCGACCCGCTTCTCGCCGAATCTCTGCCGCCACGCCTGCGAGAGACGCAGCGCGACCTCGCTGAGCCCTCCGGGCTCCCACAACCGTTCCGGGTCCTGCGGGAGGATCTCGGCGAGCAGTTCGAGCCGGTCCTCGTCGGTGTGCCCTTCCATGTCCCGGAACCAGGCGTCCTGGAGGTCGCGGAGCGTGACCTTGAGGGTCTTGCGCGCCTGCGCGGTCAGCTCGCTCCCGTTGGAGTTGGGGTGCCCGGGGAACCCGCACAGCGCCACGGCCGCGGTGGTGCGGGACGTGCCGGTCCTCTCGGCCAGGAGGTCCACGGCGCCGCGGTCCCAGGGCACCGGGCCCTTGGCGCGGACCAGCGCGACCAGCCGGGTGAGCTGATCGGCGTCACCCCACCTCAGGGGTGCTTCGGCGACGTCCACGACCGCGCCGAGGGCGGGCGGGTCGGCCTGCCCGAACGCGCGGTCGAGGAAGACCAGCTCCGGATTCTCGCGGGCGATCCGTTCCGCGTCGGCGCCCCCGATCGTCACGGCCGCCCCGTGCTCGTCCCGCGAGGCGGTGGCGGTCGCGGCCACGCGTCCCCGGCGCAGCCGGACGGCCGGATCGGCCATGGGCGAGCGCGACCACATCTCCAGCAGCGCCAGCAGGCCCTCCCGGTGGTGATCGGCGGTGGCGGGCGAGACGGCCCGCACCGCGACGGCGCCGATCCGTCCGACCAGCGGCCCCCACGGGCAGATGGCGGACGTCTGCCCGGCCGCGGCCGTCGCGGCGTCCTCCGCTCCGGCCAAGAACCGGCCGACCATGTCGATGTGGGCGAGCGTGCTCGTGGGCCGTCCGCCGAACCCGTGTCTCGTGACGAGCCGGCTCAGCATCGCCTCGACGGCGGGTTCATGCTCGGAAAGTCGCGTGCGGTCGTCCGTCCGCCCGGTCTCGTCTGCCACGGCCGCAGTTCTACACCGCGCCGGCGACATTTACTGATCTTTCGCCGCATCCGATCGCTGACACCGGCGAACGGGACCCGCTCGATCCGCTCCTGCTTGACGCATGCCGATATGGGCATATGATGAGGTCATGGCACGAGCAGCGACGACGTCGGACGTCTTCAACGCGATCGCCGAGCCGCAGCGCCGGGACATCCTGGCGCTGCTGCGGTCGGGCGAGCGGCCGGTGACCGAGTTGGCCCGGGAGCTGGGGATGACTCAGCCGGGGGCGTCCAAGCACCTGCGGGTGCTCCGGGAGGTGGGGCTGGTGCGGGACCGCAGGGAGGGCAAGCAGCGCCTCTACGGCCTGGACGCCCGCGGGCTGCGGCCGGTCCACGAGTGGACCGGCGGATTCGAGCGGTTCTGGAACGAGAGTTTCGACCGGTTGGACACCTACGTGCAGGACCTCAAGCAGACACGGCAGGAGGAATGACCTATGGCAGGGAGAAGGCAGCCAACGGGGGCGGAGCCGGCGACGGCCGACCGGGAGATCGTGGTCTCCCGGGTCATCGACGCCCCGCGGGAGCTGGTGTTCGAGGCGTTCACCGAGGTGCGGCACCTGTCGCGGTGGTGGGGGCCGGAGGGGTTCACCACCACCACGCGGTCCTTCGAGTTCCGCGTCGGCGGTGAGTGGGACTTCGTGCTGCACGGGCCGGACGGGACGGACTACCAGGAGTGGATCACCTGGACCGAGATCGCCCCGCCGGAGCGGATCGCGCTGCTGCACGGTGAGACCCGCGGCGACCCGAACGCCTTCACGTCGGTCCTGACGTTCGCGCCCGACGGCGCGGCGACCCGGATCGAGATGAACACGGTGTTCCCCACCAGGGAACTGCGCGACGAGGCGGTCGAGAAGTACCACGCGATCGAGGGCGGCCGGCAGACCCTGGGCAACCTGGCCGCCTACGTCACCGAGATCGTTCGGAAGGGGGCCGAGGACTGATGGCCGGGAAAGTGTTCTTCAGCGTGTCCATGTCGCTCGACGGCTTCATCGCACCCGAGTCCCTGGGGGAGCTGATGGGGCGGCAGTGGAGGGAACTGCAGGCGTGGATCCTCCCGCAGCGGTTCTTCCGGGAGAACCTGAACCTCGGCGAGGGCGGCGAGGAAGGGCGCGACAACGACATCGTGCGGGAGACGTTCGAGCGCACCGGCGCGAGCGTCATGGGCAAGCGCATGTTCGACGCGGGCGAGCGGATGTGGCCGGAGGAGGCGCCGTTCCACACGCCGGTCTTCGTCGTGACGCACGAGAAGCGTGACCCCTGGGAGCGGCCGGGTGGGACCACCTTCCACTTCGTCAACGACGGCATCGAGTCCGCGCTCGACCAGGCCCGCGAGGCCGCCGGCGACCGCGACGTCCGCATCGCGGGCGGCGGCGCGACGATCCTGGAGTACGTGAACGCCGGCCTGGTCGACGAGTTCTCGATCGCGCTGTCGCCCGTGCTGTTCGGCTCCGGTGTCCGCCTGTTCGAGGGCGTGGACGCGGGCCGCGTGGCCCTGGAGCCGGTCCGTGCGGAGCCCTCCCCGAGGGCGACGCACCTGACCTACGCCGTCCGGGAGCGTTAGCCGCACGGCGGACGGCGAGCTCACCGGCGGGGCGACCCTTGAGCCGGGCACCGGTCGGCGGGCGCCTCCGCCGGCCGGTGCCCGGCGGTTCAGGGGGAGGGGCGCGACAGCGCGTCCACCGAGACGAGGCCGTGCTCGACCAGGTCCACGGCGCGGTCGAGGGCGGTGCGCATGGACAGGGGGTCGTAGCCCTCGCGGCGGCAGTGCGCGACGACCGCCTGCATGCCGCCGACCGCGATGCCCGCGGCGGCCACCGCGTCGATCTCGGAGATGCCGGGGCACAGTTCGCGCAGCAGCGCCTCGATCGCGTCCTGGGCGTCGGTCATGCGCTGCAGCGCCCGGGCGCGCAGGGCGGGACGCTCCAGGATGAGGGCGACCTGGACGGGGCCGTACTCGCGGTGCTCGGCCACCACCGCCTCCAGGACGTCCACGATGCTGCGCCGGATCGTCTCCATGGGGGACTCGCCGGGGGTGCGGCGCAGCCGCTCGGCGACCTCGGCGAGCCGGTCGTCGATCTCGGCGAAGATCACGTCTTCCTTGGAGGGGAAGTAGCTGAAGAACGTGCGGGGGGAGACGTCGGCGGCGGCCGCGATGTCGGCGATCGTCGTCTCCTCGTAGCCGCGCTCGGCGAACAGGCGCAGCGCGGCCGTCGCGATGGCCTGCCGCGTGCGCATCTTCTTGCGCTCCCGCAGCCCCGGCCGGCCGGCGTCCTCCATGTGACGGACATTACCATGACTGCAAAGTTGCAACTATTGCAAAACTGCATGCAATGGGTGTTTTCTGCGGGCATGGCGCGTTTCCTGGAGGCACTCGGACGGCTCTGCGTGCGACGGCGCCGCGCGGTGTTCGAGCTCTGGGTCGCCGCGATGATCGGCGCCGGTGTGCTCGGCCTGGTGCACGGGGGCATGTTCGTCCAGCAGAGCACGCTGCCCGGCACCGAGACCCAGCGCGCCATCGACACGCTCGGGCAGGACTTCCCCGCGATGACCGGGCCGACCGCGACCGTGGTGTTCCACGAGACCCGCCAGGCCAGCCCCGCCGACTGGAGGGTCGCGCTCACCGTCGGCCAGTCGATCGAGAACATCGGCGGGCTCGACCGGGTCGCGTTCGTCGAGAACCCCTACGCGCAGGGGATGGGCGGACTGAAGGACGACGACGCCGTCGTCGTCCGGCTCAACTTCACCGGCACGATGAGCGACGTCGGCCACGCCGACCTCGACGCGCTGAACCGGGCCGTCGAGCCCGCGCGGATGGCCGGGCTGGAGGTGAAGTTCGGCGGGATCGTCGCGATGATCCTCAACCAGCCGAAGGGCGGGCCGCAGGAGGGCGTCGGGATCCTGCTGGCGATGCTCGTCCTGCTGCTGGCGTTCGGCTCGTTCCTCGCCGCGGGTATCCCGGTCGTGGTGTCGCTGTGCGGGATGGTGGTCGCGTACTCGCTGATCCACTTCCTCGCGTCGATGTTCCAGATCGCGCCGACCGCGCCGATGGTCGCCGCGATGCTCGGCATCGGCGCCGGGATCGACTACGCCCTGTTCATCGTGACGCGCTACCGGCAGCAGCTCGCCGAGGGCGACGACGTCGAGACCGCGGTCGGGCGCGCCATGGCGCACTCGGGCCACGCGGTCGTGTTCGCCGGCGGCACCGTCGTGTTCGCGATCTGCGGGCTGTTCCTGTCCGGGATCGCCTTCATCGGACGCATCGGGATCGCCGCCGCGCTGACCGTCGCGATCATGGTCGCCGCCGCGCTGACCCTGCTGCCGGCGATCCTCGGCGCCCTGG
The DNA here is from genome assembly GCF_040639875.1 of Actinomadura sp. NPDC023710. Lineage (NCBI taxonomy): Bacteria > Bacillati > Actinomycetota > Actinomycetes > Streptosporangiales > Thermomonosporaceae > Actinomadura > Actinomadura sp. NPDC023710. The sequence goes on along the minus strand of NZ_JBFAGB010000062.1, from coordinate 11,428 downwards.
GCCCGCGCATCGACCGGTACCGCATGCCCCGGGTGCGCCCGGACCGCGGCTCCGCCCGCTGGGCGGCCTGGGGGCGGCACGTCGACCGCCACGCCTGGCCGTACGCGATCGTCGCGACGCTCGTCCTGCTGACGCTGTCCATCCCGACGCTCAGCCTGCGGTTCGGGGTGATGGCCGACAGCATGTCGTCCCCGAAGATGGAGGCGCGGCAGGCCTACGACATCGTCGCCGAAGAGTTCGGCGCGGGCCACTACAGCCCGTTCGTCGTGGTCGCGAAGGTGCCGGGCGAGGAGAAGCGCGTCAGACCGAAGCGCGTGGTCCCGACCGTCAAGGGACGCGGGGGGCTGTCCGGCCTGACGGGCCCGGCGGCGGCCGGGCCGAGTCCGTCCCCGGAGCCGGCCCGTCCCAAGGGCGCGCCGGACACGAGCAAGAAGCCCGACAAGCGCGCGGTGCTCCTCGGGCAGGAACTGCGGCAGAAGCTCTCCGAGGTGCCCGGCGTGGTGTTCGCCGGGGAGCCCGTCGTGACCGGGACGACGGCGATCGTGCAGGTCGTCCCGCGGGACGCGCCGCACGCCGCGTCGACCACCGACCTCGTCCACCGCCTGCGGAACGTGGAGCTCCGCGACGCGCGGGCCGCCCACCCGGGCACCCGGATCTACCTCGGCGGGGAGAACCCGGCGATCATCGACATCGCCGCCACGGTCGGGGACCGCATGCCGACCGTGGTCGTCGCGGTGGTGGGCGTCGCCCTCCTGCTGCTGGTCGTCGCGTTCCGGTCGGTGATCGTCCCGGTGAAGGCCGCCCTGATGAACCTGCTGTCGATCGGCGCCTCGTTCGGCGTCGTCACGGCCGTCTTCCAGTGGGGCTGGGGCGTCGAGCTGTTCGGCGTCGACCAGGCCATCCCCATCATGTCGTTCATCCCGCTGTTCATGTTCGCCCTGATCTTCGGGCTGTCCATGGACTACGAGGTCTTCCTGCTGTCGCGGATCAAGGAGGAGTACGACCGGACGGGCGATCCGCACGAGTCCGTCGTGATCGGCATCGGCGTCACCGCCCGCCTCATCACCTCGGCCGCGCTCATCATGATCTTCGTGTTCGCCAGCTTCGTCCCGCAGCCGGACCCCATGGTGAAGATGATGGCCCTGGGGCTGGCGGTCGCCGTCGCCATGGACGCCACGATCGTGCGCCTCATGCTCGTCCCGGCGCTGATGAGCCTGCTCGGCCACGCCAACTGGTGGTGGCCGGGCCGCTCCCGCCCGACCGCGCCGCCGCCCCCGGAACCCGTCCACGAACAGCTGGAGCTGGAGCTCACGACCTGACCCGCGACCGGCCGACCGCGGACCGGGTCAGGGGATCTGCTCCACGCGGACGCCCGGGACGGACGCGTAGAGGTCGGGGTCGGCGGTGACCAGCGGCCAGCGGCGCCACCGGGCGGACCAGGCGGCCTGGGCGGCGTCCATGCCGAGGTTCGGGATCGTCGTGACGAGCAGGCCGGTCTGCTGGGCGATCACGTCGTCGAGGTCGTCGACGTGCACGACCTGCATGCCGGGGAGGCGTTCCAGCAGGGCGCGGCCGTGGTCGGGGACGAGCTGCCAGGCGCGGGCCAGCGAGGTCGCGGGGATGACGATGGTGGCGTGCTGGGCGATGGACGCCCGGAGCCGGGCGCGGACGTAGACGGTCTTGCCGGTGGCGAGGTCCAGGAGTGCGGTCGCGTCGAAGACGTGACCGGTGATCACGCGACGTCCCGGCGGGACGAGGGGCCGCCCTCGACCAGCCGGTCGACCATGGCCTGCTCGTCCGGGCTCGGCGGGCCGAACAGGTCGTCGATCGTGGACGCGTCCCGCAGGTAGGCCAGCTTCAGCCGCGCGCCGTCCGCGAGGAACCCCGACACCGAGGCGATCTTCTTGTCCTCGGCGAGTCCCTGGAGCGTGGCGGCAAGCTCGTCGGGCAGCGTGATGTTGAGTCTCGCCATGGAGCACACGATACACACTCGGGGGCCTCCCAGTGTGTACTCGGGCCCTCCCGGCTCCAGCGGAACGCAGGCCCGGGACATTCGGCGGCGATGTGTCGATCTGGCCGGGGGCCGTTCGTGTAGAGGGCGGAACATCGGTGTCCGAGGAGGATGGTGAGGAAGATGGACGAGGTACGGACGCTGCTCGACGGCCGTGGACTGGTCGAGTCGCCGCGCTGGCACGGTGACCGGTTGTACTTCTCCGACTGGTCCGCGGGCGAGGTCATCGCGGTCGGATCGGACGGCGCGAGCGAGGTGGTGGCGCGGGTGGAGTCGCTCCCGCTGTGCACCGCGTGGCTGCCGGACGGCCGGATGGTGATCGTCTCGTCGGCGGACGGGCGGCTCCTGCGCCGGGAACCGGACGGATCCCTGGTCACCCACGCCGATCTCGGCCGGCCGGGCTGGAACGACGTGGTCGCCGACGGGCGCGGCAACGTCTACGTCAACCGTCCCGGCTTCGACCCGATGGCCGGGGAGGAGTTCGCGCCCGGGGCGGTCGCCCTGGTGCGGCCGGACGGTTCCGTGCGCGAGGTGGCCGGCGACATCGCGTTCCCCAACGGCATGGCGGTGACGCCCGGCGACTCCACGCTGATCGTCGCGGACTCCTACGGCAGCGGCCTGCTGGCGTTCGACATCGGCGCGGACGGAGGGCTGTCCGGCCGCCGGACCTGGGCGGACCTCGGCGACGGCGTCCCGGACGGCATCTGCGTGGACGCGGAGAACGCCGTCTGGTACGCCGACGTCCCCCACCGGCGGTGCGTGCGCGTCGCCGAGGGCGGCGAGGTGCTGCGCGTGGTCGACCTCGATCGCGGGGGCTTCGCCTGCGTCCTCGGCGGGCCGGGCGGGACCACGCTGTTCGTCACGGCCGCCGAATGGCGCGGCATGACCGAGGCCGAGCCGGTGACGCCCGGCAGCGGCCGGGTCCTCACCGTTGAGGTCGACGTCCCGGGCGCCGGACGGCCTTGATCACCCCGCCCGGCGGGGCCGCGGCGTGGGCAACCGGAACACGTCCCGCAGCCTGCGCAGGGCCTCCTCGTCGCCGGACGCGGAGGCGGCGCCCTCCTCGATCGCCCTGGCGAGGGAGTGGCCGCCGCCGGTGATGCCGAGGAACGCCTCCTCGCTGATCGTGATGGTCGCGTCGGGGCGCTGGGCGGGCCCGTGCAGCGCCTCGATCGTCCCGTCGTCGATGCGGGCGTGGAAGACCTCGTCGTCGATGCGGAACTCGTACACGGCGCGCAGCCCGGCGGCCGCCTCGGGGTCGAAGCAGGCCCGCAGCCCGAGGACCGTCCAGCCCGGATGGAACGTCTCGTCCGGCCGCCGCTCGCCCATCGCCCATGTCAGTCCCCACCGGGCCAGCTCCAGGATCGCGGGCCCGAGCTCCTCGCCGGCCTCGGTGAGGGCGTAGGCGGGGGTGCGGGCGGGCGGCGGCAGCGTGGTCCTGCGCGCCAGGCCCTCGCGCTCCAGCTGCTTGAGGCGGGCGGCGAGGAGCCCGGTGCCGAGGCCGCGCAGGCTGGCCTGCAGGTCGCCGAACCGCTTGGGCCCGGTCAGCAGCTCGCGGACCAGCAGCAGCGTCCAGCGCTCGCCCACGAGGTCGAGGGTGCGCGCCGTCGCGCAGTACTGGTTGTACGTTCGCTGTTCCACCGCATCACTCTAGGCCCGGCGCCTCCAGGATCACGCGCGCGATGCCCTCCGGATCGGCCACCATCACGTCGTGCGGCCCGTCGATCGGGACCGTCCGGTACCCGACGGACGCGCCGATCTCCCGGAAGGGGAAGACCTGCGGCTCGCAGTGGACGGCCGTGCCGGGGATCCGGTCGACGGCGCCGCTCAGCCGGGTGGTCTCGGTGAACGCCCGCAGCGGCTGCGGGACGAGCCGCGCCGCCAGCCACTCCGCCTCGTCGGTGACGCCGAACAGGTCCGGTGACGGCGGCGGGATGGAGCGCCCGTCCCCGTTCGCCTCGGCCCACTTGCGCATCGCCTCGACGAAGAAGTCGGGCGCCAGGTCGAACAGGCTGGCGCCGTCGCCTCCCGCCCACCCGTCCACCAGCACGATGTGGCCGACGTTCCCGGGCCGCGCGTCGGCGGCCTCCCGGACGACCAGGCCCGCGTAGCTGTGCCCGACCAGCACGCAGTCGTCGTGGACGGTGTCGATGGCGGCCACGACCGCCTCGGCGTGGTCGTGCAGCCCGTGGTCGCCGCCCTGCAGATCCGGGGTCAGCGTGCGAGCCCCGGCCGCGGTGAGCACCGGGACGACCCGGTCCCAGGCCCAAGGCCCGTGCCAGGCGCCGTGGACGAGGACGAACGTGGTCATCACTTCTCCTTGTCGTGCAGTAGAGGGAGCACCCGGTCGGCGAGCTCCTCCAGGGCGGCGTCGTGGTCGTCGGCCGCCAGCCGGATCACCAGGTGGCGGGCGCCGGCATCGGTGTAGCCGTCCAGCCAGGCGGCGGCCTCCTCGGGCGTCCCGGCGAACATGGCCTGGATCTTCGCGACGAACTCCAGGGGCGCGTTGTAGTAGCGCTCGATGCTCGTCCGAAGCCGCTGCCGTGCCTTCTCCGCGTCGTCGTCCACGCAGAGCGTCGCGTACAGGGCGGGAGTGACCGGACGGACGGTCGCCTTCCGGAGGGTCTCGTGCTCCTCCGCGTACGTCGCCGCGTCGAGCGGATAGGGGAGCCAGCCGTCGGCGAGGCGCGCCACGCGGCGCAGCGCGGGCCCGCCTCCCGCCAGCCAGATCGGCGGCCCTCCCGCGCGGGACGGCGGCGGCGAGAGCCGGACGTCCTCGAACGCGAAGTGCTCGCCCCGGTGGGAGACGGCCGCCCCGGTCCACAGCCGCCGGATCACCTCGACGGACTCCTCCAGCCGACCGAGGCGCCGGGCGTGGTCGACGCCGACCGCCGCGAACTGGGCCTCGGTGGCGGCGCCCGGGAATCCGCCGCCCATGCCCGCGATGAGCCGCCCGTCCGCCAGCCGGTCGAGGGTGGCGAGCTGGTGCGCCACCAGGACCGGGTTCCGCATCGCCGGCAGCAGCACCGCCGTGCCGAGCGTGATCCGCTCGGTGGCCTGCGCCACGGCCGCCATCACCAGCAGCGGATCCGCGCGCGGCCTGGTCACAGGGCTCTCGCCCGCCCAGACCGAGTCCAGCCCGAGCTCCTCCGCCCGCCGCGCCTGGGCCACCAGCCGCCCCGGGTCATGCTCGCCCGAAAGGTCCTGCTCCCGCGTCGGCAGCACGTACCCGACCCTCAACCCCGCCATCTCGCCTCCCGGTCGCCGTGAGGCCCTGATCATAACGGCGAACTTCCTGTTTTTGAAGTACAAACTTCAAATGTTGGTAGCAATGAAGGCGTCGAGGGTGAGAGGGTGCGCCGCCGGGCGTCCCGGCGTCGGCAGAATCGCTAGCCATGGACATTTACGACGCCATCCACCGCCGACGCGACGTGCGCGGCGAGTTCACCGGTGCGCCCCTGCCGCGGGACGTCCTGGACCGGATCCTGGAGGCCGCGCACGCCGCGCCGAGCGTCGGACTGTCCCAGCCGTGGGACTTCGTGCTCGTGGGAGACCCGGCGATCCGGCGGGCCTTCCACGACCACGTCCAGTCCGAACGCGCCGCCTTCGCCGCGACCCTGACCGGCGCCGCCGCCGAGCGCTTCGCCCGGATCAAGATCGACGGGATCCTGGAGTCCAGCCTGTCGATCGTGGTCACCTACGATCCCGAGCGCGGCGGCCCGGCGGTCCTGGGCCGGCACGCGATCGCCGACGCGGGGCTGTACTCGGTGTGCCTGGCCATCCAGAACCTGTGGCTCGCCGCCACCGCCGAAGGGCTCGGCGTCGGATGGGTGTCGTTCTACCGGGAGCCGCACCTGCGCGACCTGCTCGGCATCCCGGAGACGATCCGCCCGGTCGCCTGGCTCTGCCTCGGCCCCGTCACCCACCTGGAACCCGTTCCGGATCTCGAACGGCACGGCTGGCGGCGCCGCAGGGCACTGGACGCCGCCGTCCACCACGATCGCTGGAGGGAACCGGCGGGCTGATCCGGAGGCGGAACGCCATGTACGCCAGGAAGGACAGGCCCGCCAGCAGGTAGCAGTTGGCGACCGGGGTCAGGAGGACGTGGAAGCCGTACTCGCGCGGGTCGCCGCCGTGGGGCGTCCACCACAGAGGTGAGACGGCGAAGAGGACGTAGGCGGTCAGGGCGCTCTTCCGGTGGCCGTTCCGGAGGAGCACCGCCAGCGCCGGGACGATCCACACCCAGTGGTGCGCCCAGGAGATCGGGGAGACGAGCAGGCCCGTCGCGCCGGTGACCGCCGTCGCGCTCAGCCAGTCGTCCCGCCTCGCCCAGAGGGCGGCGAGGGCGAGCCCGCAGAGGCCGAGGGTCAGCGGTATGGCCGTGTACCAGCCGCCGACCTCGGCCGTTCCCCGCAACACGCGGGTCAGGGCGCCATAAGGGGATTGGTTGCTGATGTAGGAGACGCCTACGCGAGAGGTGTCGTAGAAAATGTGCGACCAGTAGAGGCGGGACGCGTCCGGGGCGATGGCGTACGCAACGAAAGTGCAGACGGCGAAAGTCGCGGTGGCGGTGACAGCGTCCTTGGTCCGCCTGCTCAGCAGGAGCAGGACGACGAAGACGGCCGGCGTCAGTTTGATCGCGGTCGCCATTCCGATGCCGATTCCGGCTGGGCGACCGCGAGCGACGCGATGCAGGTCGGCAAGGACCAGAGCGAGCAGGACGAGGTTGACCTGCCCGAGGAAGAACGACTGCCAGACCGGTTGGAGGAGCAGGCCCGCCGCCACCACGACCACGAGGGGGATCCTGCGGCCGGCCATTCTCACCGTCAGCCCGCACGCCCAGACGAAAGCCGCCAGCGAGGCCGGTTGCCACAGCATGCGGGCGAGGAGGAGCGGCACGGCGGCCAGGGGGGTGAACAGCGCGGCCATGAAAGGCGTGTTGGTGAAATAGTGCTCGGCGAGCTGTTCCTGGTAGAGGCGTGCGCCGTCCGTTACGGCGTGCCCGCCCAGCCAGTAGATGCGGAAATCCAGCGAGTCGTAGGTGGCGGAGAAGACAACGATCCCGAGGGCTTCGACGGCCAGAATGAAAGGTGCCAGGCGCTTCACATGAGCAACGGTTCCGGTAGGGGGATCCGCCGCGCATCGGGCCGCGGGACGCAAGGGCGAAAGGCGTTGTAGCCCGCGGGATTACGCCTCCGGGCCAATGTGCCGGGACGGGGGCGGCGGTTACGATCGGCGCATGTCAGCCCTGTCGTTGAGCCGCGCGGGCCGCGGCACGGGGACGGCCCTCGCCTGGGGCGGCGCCGCCGTGTACCCGGTGGTCCTGTTCCTCACGTTCTCCCAAGCGAGGTCCGGCTTCGGGCAGCTGGAGACCCCCGTCGCGGCGGGTCTCACCGTCGTCGTGGTCCTGCTGCTGCGGCGGCGGGCGCTGACCACCCACGCGATCCTGTTGTCCGCCTGGATCCTCGCCCTGCTGGCGATGCCGTCCGGGGCGGTCGCCGGTCTGCTGGTCCTCGTCACCGACGTCTCGTCCGGCTATGTCGCGGCGACCCGCCCCCGGAAGGTCGCCGTCCCCGTCGCCGTCACGACATGCCTCCTCCAGGCGGCGGCCGTCACGGCGTTCCTGCACGCCGACGAGATCCTTCTGGTGACGGTCCTGCTGGCGATGGCCGTCACGTTCATGGCGGGGAACTCGGTCAGGACGCGGCGCGCGCACGCCGAGGCGATGCGGGAGCAGGCCACCGCGCAGGCGGTGGCGGCCGAGCGGCTCCGGATCGCGCGGGAGCTGCACGACATGGTCGCCCACAGCATCGGGATCATCGCGATCCAGGCGGGCGTGGGCGGGCGGGTCATCGACTCCCAGCCCGCCGAGGCCCGCAACGCGCTGGACGCCATCGAGGCCACCAGCCGCGACGCGCTGTCCGGGCTGCGCAGGATGCTCACCGCGCTCCGCAAGGACGACCCCGGCGCGGCGCCGCTCGGACCCGCCCCCGGCCTGGACGAGCTGGGCCGCCTCGCCGAGGCCGCGGGAGACGCGGGCGTCACCGTCGAGGTCCTCGCGTCGGGCGAGCCGAGGCCGCTGCCGCCGGACGTCGACCTGTCCGCCTACCGGATCGTCCAGGAGGCGGTCACGAACGTCGTCCGGCACGCGGGCACCGACCGCTGCCGGGTGACGATCGGCTACGGCGACGGGGAGCTGGCCGTCGAGATCGAGGACGACGGGCACGGCGGCGTGGTCGGCACCGGGTACGGCCTCGTCGGGATGCGGGAGCGGGTCGCTCTGCTGCGCGGCGAGTTCGCCGCGGGCCCGCGTCCCGGCGGAGGGTTCCGGGTGGCGGCGCGGATCCCGGCGCCGGCGGCGGCCGCATGACGATCCGGGTCCTGCTGGCCGACGACCAGCCGCTGATCCGCGCCGGGCTGCGCGTCCTGATCGCCGACACCCCCGACCTGGAGATCGCGGGCGAGGCCGGGACCGGCGCCGAGGCGGTCCGCCTCGTGGAGGAGACGACCCCGGACGTGGTCGTGATGGACATCCGCATGCCCGACATGGACGGCATCGAGGCCACCCGCCGCATCCGACGTGCGGGGCCCGACACCGCCCGCGTGCTGATGCTGACCACGTTCGACGACGACGACTACGTCTACGGCTCGCTCCGGGCGGGCGCCAGCGGGTTCCTCGTCAAGGACATGGCGCTGGAGGAGATCCTCGCGGCGATCCGCGTCGTCGCCGGCGGGGACGCCCTGATCGCGCCGGGCGTCACCCGGAGGCTGATCGAGGAGTTCGCGGCGCGTCCGCAACCGGCCGCCGGGCGGCCCCGGCACGTGGAGGGCGTCACCGAGCGCGAGCGGGAGGTGCTGACCCTCGTCGGGCTCGGGCTGTCCAACCAGGAGATCGCCGGGGAGCTGGTCATCAGCGTGGCCACCGCGAAGGCGCACGTCGCGCGGCTGTTCGCCAAGCTCGGCGCCCGGGACCGGGTCCAGCTCGTCATCATCGCCTACGAGTTCGGGCTCGTCGCGCCCCCTACAGGCGGTAGTACTACCTGACGTGGTCTGTGCGGTGACCGTCGGATAATCTGGGGGCGTGAAGGGTCTGGGAGAGCTTGAACGCACGGTCATGGAGGTCCTGTGGGCGCGGGAGGAAGCCGGGCATCCGGCGGCCACCGCGCGGGACGTGAGCCGTGCCCTCGCCGACGACCGGGACCTCGCGCACACCACGGTCATGACCGTCCTCGACAGGCTCGCGAAGAAGGGCTTCCTGGAACGCGAGCGCGACGGCCGAGCGTGGCGCTACCACCCGGTGGCGAGCCGCGAGATGTACGTCACCGAGCTGATGCTCGGGGCCCTGAACGAGACCGGTGACCGCGACGCGGCGCTCGCGCACTTCGTGCGCTCGGTGTCGCGGGGCGAGATCGACGTGATCCGCCAGGCCCTCGCGGGACTCACCGGTAAGGAACCTCCGGCATGACCGGCACCGCCCTGCTCGCATTGATCTCACTGGGGACCGTCGGCGGGGCGCACCTGCTCTCCCGGGCCCGGTGGACGTGGCGCACGCCCCGGATCGGGATCGCGCTCTGGCAGGCCCTCGGGCTGTGCTGGGGCATCGCCACGATCGGCGCCCTGCTCGGGCTCGCGCTCCTGCCGTACCGCAAGGGCGTCCTCGGCGGGCTGCCCGGCCTGTACGACGACCAGGCGGCCCGGCTCAATCCGGTGCAGGTGGCGGCCCTGCTCGCCGCGATCAGCCTGACCGGCGTGCTGCTGGTCATGCTGATGTTCGCCGTCCTGCGGGTCGTGCGGGCCCGGCGCCGGCACCGGGCCCTGCTCGCGCTGGTGTCGCGCCGCGACTCCTCGGTGCCCGGCACCCTCGTCCTCGACCACCCCGGCGCCGCCGCGTACTGCGTGCCGGGGGTCCGCTCGTCCAAGGTCGTCGTCAGCGCCGGGACGATGGAGCTGCTCGACCGCGGCGAGCTGGCCGCGGTGCTCGCGCACGAGCGCGCCCACGCCCGCGAGCGCCACGACCTGGTGCTGCTGCCGTTCGCCTCGCTGCGCCAGGTGTTCCCGCAGTTCCGGCTGGTCGGACGGTGCCTGGACGCGGTGGAGCTGCTGATCGAGATGGCCGCCGACGACCGGGCCCGGCACGGCCGCCCGCCGCGCGAGCTGGCGACCGCGCTGCTGCGCTTCGCCGCCGCCCGCCCGGCCGCCGCGCCGTCCGGCACGCTCGGCGTCGCCTCGCACAGCGACATCCCGGTGATGGCGCGGGTGAACCGGCTGCTGGAGCCGGAGCCGCTGCCCCGCCGGACCCGCATCGCCGCGTCGGTCGCCGTCCCGGTCATCGCCGTCCTCCCGCTACTGCTCCTCGTCCTGCCGCACTAGTCCTGGGCTAGCGGACCGCGGTCTCGGCGGCGTAGACGATGACGTTGTCCTGGTAGCTGCGCTCGGCCCGGTCGAACGCGCCGCCGCAGGTGACCAGGCGGAGCCCGGGATGGTCGAGCGGGCCGTAGACGCGCGCGGTGGGGAACCGGCCCTTCGGGACCCGCTCCACGGACTCGACGGTGAACACGGCGACCCTGCCGTCCGCGCGGCTCACCTTGACGCGGTGCCCCGGCCTCAGCCGGCCCAGGTCGTAGAAGACCGCGGCGCCCTTCGCGGAGTCGACGTGGCCCAGGATGACCGCCGCGCCGCGCTCGCCGGGGGTGGGCCCGCCCTCGTACCAGCCGGCCTCCCCCGGCCGATCGGCCGGGGGGACCTGCACCTCGCCGCCGGCCACGAGGCCCAGGCGGGCCAGCGGCGCCCGGACCCCGATGGACGGGATGGACACCCGGACGGGCAGGGAGCGGTCCAGCACCGGCCCGTGCCCGTCGACCGCCCGGGTGGTCGCGGCCCATGCGGGCGGGCTCGGCGGACCGGCCGGGCCGCGCAGCCCGAGGACCACCAGGGCGAGGCCGGCGGCGGTCAGGATCGCCGCCAGCGCCCCCAGACCCCACCGGCCGCCCTTTCCCCTCATCGCCCATCCCGTCTTGTTGGAATCGTCGGAGTCAGCCCTCGCGAGAAAGGCTCGCCATCACGCGGCCGTGCCATTCCTGCGGCGGACGGCAATGGCGCCGGCACCGATCCCGCCCAGCAGCAGGACGCCTCCCCCGGGCAGAAGGGCGGTGTCTCCGCCGCCCGTCCCGCCGCCGACACCCGTCGCCGGCCCGCCGGTCGGGGTGGGCTGCGCCATCGGACGCGTCTTCCCGTCCACGATGTGCACCTCGCCGATCCCCCTGAACGTTCCGCACCGCACCAGCACCGTGTAGGTGCCGGGGACGGTGCCCTTCTTGACGGTCGCGAGACCGGCCCGGCCGTCGACCTCTTCCGCGCCGTTCAGCGGGACGGCCCCGCCCACGAAGGCCAGCGAGCCCGCCGTCCCGTCGACCTGGC
>NZ_JBFAGB010000061.1:0-35273 GCF_040639875.1 Actinomadura sp. NPDC023710 | reverse complement strand
CCCGGTGATCGGGGTGGGCGTCCGCCAGACGCTGCGCGGCGTCGGCGGCAGCCCCGGCCAGCATGTGGGAGCCTGCGGCCAGTGCGGTGCGCGCCGGCCAGGCCGCGGCCGTCGGGTCGCCGAGCAAGAGCCCCGGCCAGCGCACGTGCCGGTGGCGACCTGGCTACCCGCGATCGCGGTCCACTCCGGCCGCGGCCTTCCGCCACGGCCAGCGGCCCTCCAGTTCGATCTCCAGCGAGAGGCTCAGGAACGTCCGGACACCGACGATCGCGGCCAGGACGGCGACGCTGCCGAGCGTCGGCGAGGCCGCGACGGTGCGGATGATGTCGCCGGCGACCAGCACCTCCAAGCCGAGCAGGATCGTCCGACCGAGGTTCTGCCGGTAGAGCCGGTAGAGGTCCGGAAGTCCCTGCCGGCGCCCAAAAAGCCGTGACAGGAAGACGGCGGTGGCGGCCACTGCACCGCAGACGATGATCGCGACACCGGCCAGATCCACCGCTCGGCCGACATCGTCAACGATCTCGTCGAATTCCACGGCCGGATCAGCGCCGTCGCGGCTTCACACGGGTCGGGGGCCGGCCCGCCCTGGGGGCCACCCGTCTCGACGACCGCGCCGCACGTACACCACCGCGGCGGTCGGGCCGATCACCGCAATGACGACAGGCACCGCTATGACCGATCTTCGGACTCATGACGCCCCCGCTTGACACTCGCCTGGATCCCACGCCGGCAAGGGAGTCATTGCCGCCATCGAGCCTGTCATAACATCGCCGCGCCAGGGTTGATGCTCAGGGTCTCAGCCACGACGCGATAAGCAGCCCGTCCGCGCTGGGGCCCGTGACTCCTCACAGATGCGCCGCCCGGTGACCGGTTCGCACGCCGGTACCGACTGTTGGCCACCTTAGGCGTCGAGCATCGCGAAGAGGGTGTTGAGGCCTTCCGCCAGAAGCGGGTGCGTAAAGATCGCGTCCGCCATTGCAGTGGCGGTGAGCTTGCCCGGCATGGCGACCTGGCTCACGGTCATCATCTCGCCGCCTTCGCTGCCAAGGATTTCGCAGCCCAGAATATGCCCGCTATCCGCGTCGACGACGGCCTTCATGAAACTGCGTGTCTCCCCGGTCTCGATCGCTCGGATGACGGCGCTCATCGGGAGCTTCACCACCCGGATCGCGCGTCCTTCCGCCTTGGCCTCACGCTCGGTCATGCCGACGCGGCCAAGCTGCGGGTCGATGAACACCGTGTACGGGACAATCCGGTCTCGTGTGCTCAACTTCTCATGCCTGATGAGGTTGGCGTACAGGATGGGGTAATCGTCGTAGGGAAGGTGGGTGAAGGCCGGGCCGCCAATTGACGTCCCCCAGCACACGCCTGAGGTAGCGTTCGGCAACCTCAGTGTCTTGGCCGAACACCATGAAGACAATCTCCGCCCGAACCTTCTGAAGCAGCCAGATATATCCCGCGACCTCCGGATGTTCCGGTAGCGGTTCGCGCGAATGGCGAGCGGTCGCTCACGACCGAAGAACGGCTCGACTTCCAGCGCTCGGCACCCAACGTCATCACTGAGCCCACACCAACGGTCTCCCCACAGGAGAGACCCCGACCACCACCGAACTGGAGCCCGTTCCGGAGCCGTCCGCCCTCTGGCCGAGCGCGGACGAGCGGCACCAACGCTGGAGGTCGGAGGATTTGGGGTCGAAACCGAAAGTGCCGAAGGGCCCTCCCTCAACTCCAGGTCAGCCGTCTGCCTGGTACAGCGATCGCGGAGGGTCTCCACATCAGCCCAGCTAGGCCAGTCGAGCGCCTCGGACGGTCGTTGCGGTCAGCGCTAAAGCCGTGGGCGCTACTCGACCAAGCGCAGACAGCGGACGCAGTGCGGGCCGAGAACGCAGACGACTCCAAGTCAGCCAACGGGGTTCTCAAGGCAGTCAGTGGGGCCATCGTCGCCGACCTCGACCGGCCGCCGGACGACGCACTCACGATGATCGGCCACCCGCGTGAGCGCTTCGGGAATCTGCGAAGCGTACGAATCTGAGGGAGGCGGCTCCCCTGCTGGCTCCCGAGCCTGCGAAGCGGTCATCGGGAGACACGAGAGCGCCGAGGAGAACGCTCTAACCTGCGGGAACTTGGGGCAGAACGTCAATTCTTCAAATCCGTAGGTTGCGGGTTCGAGTCTTACGCGACCCACCGGGTGACGCGAGCCTCCAGAGCGCCCGGCGACGGCATCAGTCTGTCCGTTGGGCGTAGGCAGATGCCGACGCTGGGAGGTGAACGGCTGTTCTGCCTAGAACGGCGTGGGCTGGCTCTGCCTACCGCGCTCTCGGTGGTCGGGGCGGCTGAAGAGGATCAGGCGGTCGGCAAGGGCGGCGGCCTGGGCGCGTATCTCGGGGATGGCGGTGGTCTCATAGCGGACACCGCGCAGGGGCGGTCCGAGTGTGAACAGGTTCTCGTGGGGACGGCCTGCGGCGTCGCGTACGGCGCCGTCGGAGTCGGCGTCCAGGCCGAGACCGAGAGGTCCGGGGCGAGCGATTCCGGCGGTGACGAGGCTGGACAGCAGCATGTCGGTCCCGGGAGTGGCGGCGGGTCCGGTGCCGTTGATCAGCCAGCCGACCTCCAGATTCGAGATCTTCCCGCCGCTGCTGACCCGCACCGAGAGCCCGCGTTCTGCCACAGCGCGGATGTCGTCGATGCTGCCGCGGAGTATGTGCAGGCGTCCAGCGGCGCGCAGGGCGTCGATCCGGGCAGCGGATGCGGGTGGGATCCGGTGGCGGTGGACCTCCCAGTGCCGGGCGACCAGAGTCAGAAAGCGTCGCCGGTCGGCCTCGGACAGCCTCTGCCACAGGGCCGGGACATGCGGTCGGACGGCGTCGACGAAGCCGTGCCACTCCCCGCCGTTCGCGGCGACGGTGAGCCTTGCCCAGCGCAGCAGCTCACGCAGGGTCAGCGGTTCGGCAGGGAGGACGATCCGGGCCTCAGGCGGGCGGGGCGGCGGATGGTGGGGCCGGGGCAGCAACCCGTGGCGGGAGAGGGCGAAGACGACACGGTCCGGATGCCGTCCGGTCAGGCTGATGGCCAGGTCGACCATGGTCAGCCCGGTACCGACGATGAGGGCGGGCTCGCCGTCGTCGATGCCGTCCAACGCTCCACGCCGCCAGGGATCCGCGATGTACCGAGGCCGTGGCGGCTCCCATGGCAGGCGACCCGGCGCTTGGTTGCCGACCGCCAGCACGACCGCATCGGCACGGTAGGAGGTGCCATCGGCCAGGCCGAGCCGCCAGCCCGCCGCCGAGGGCTCCGCCACGAGCGACACCACGGTGCCGGTCAGCTCGGTCACCTGCCCATGCCGCCCAGCCGTGGTGTCTAGCAGATCCCGCAGGTAGCGGCCGTACAGCGTCCGCGGCAGGAAATCGTCTCCGGAGACTTCGAGCCCCTGCGATCGTGCCCAGTGCACCAGATGGCCGGGATCATCCTGGACGCCGCTCATGTTCATCGCACGGACGTTCAGCAGATGGTTCGGGTCCTCGGTGGAGTACGCCTGCCCTCGGCCGTGCAGGCCGCACCTGTCGATGAGGAGCAGCCGCGGTACCGGACCGGCGCGCCGCAACAGGTGCGCGGCGACGAGCGTCGCACTCGCACCGCCACCGACCACGGCGACCAGCGGCGTGTTCTGGCTGCGAGCGGCACGGTCAGACATACATTCGAGGATAGTCCCTGTTCCCTACAAGAATTATCGTCAACTGGCCGAAACGGTCGCCAACTTCGGGCATTCACAGTGTTCTGGCCTTCGCGTCCACGTCCGGACCTGCGCGCGTCCTGCGCCGCCGAAATCGCGGATCATAGCCTCCGATGTGATCGTGGCCGTCGACGGCGGGTGAGGCCCGCTGGCGGGTCTCACCGGGGGCGGTGGCGACAGGTGGGGAGAGGTCAAGGGGCCTCGAAACCCGCTGCGGCCAGGGCGCCCTTGCCCTGCAGCGACACCACGAGCTGGACGAACTCCTTTGGCAGGGCGGGCTGGGGCGCCTTCGTCCGAGTGGCGATGGGGTTGCCGTTGATGGCCTTGGCAGACTCGGGGAAGTCGATACCGTGCACCTTGGTGCCGGCGGACTGGACGTCGGTGCGGTAGACCAGCGCGGCGTCGGCCTTGCCGAGAGCGACCTTGTTGAGGCGCCCTTGACGTCCTGTTCGAGGGACATTCGTCGTGGCGGGGCCGGCGGCGGCGAACAGCGTCACCGTCTTGTCACTCTCACCAGAGCCACTCGCCTTGTCGGCGTCGCCGCAACCGGCCGCGGCCGTCGCAAGCATGACCAAGCAACTCCTCGGGAGTGAACCGGCGGCGGTCAGCCGGCAGCGTGGCGTTCGACGACGACGTCTGTGGACTTGATCACTGCTTCGGTGGGCACGCCGGCCTGCAGTTCGAGCTGGTCGGCGGCCTCCCGGCTCATCAGAGACACCACCCGGTAGGGGCCAGTGGTGATCTCCACCTGGGCCATCACCCCGTCTCGGGCGACGTCCGTCACGATTCCGCCGTCCCCGGCGGCTTTACCCTGGACGACTTCGTCATCAACACCACCACAGGCGCCGTGACCTGCCCCGCCGGGCACACCGCCCCCTTATCGGACCCCGGCGGGCGGCACCACCAGCGCAAGGCCATGTTCAGGAAGCTGTGCACCGGGTGCCCCCTGTGCGAGCGGTGCACCAACGACAAGACCGGCGGATCCTGACCATCCGCCCCCACTACGACCTCCAAGCCGCCGCCCGCCTCCAAGCGGCCGGCGATCCGGACCGGCAAACCGACTACCGCCGCTGGAGACCACCGGTCGAACGCGCCGTCGCCTGGCTCGTCCACCACGGAAACCGCCGCCTCCGCCACCGAGGCACCATCAAAGCCGACGCCTGGCTCCACACCCGAGCAGCCGCACTCAACCTCCGCCGACTCATCAACCTCGAACTCACCCGAACCAACCACACCTGGCACCTCTCCCCAGCCACGCCCTGACCACAGAGGGGCTGTCCAGCCCACGGCCGGACAGCCCCTCACAAGATCTTCTAGGCAGGTTCTCAATGGGCCGGGGCGGCTTTCGCCGCCGTACTCGGCCCGCCCAGGACGACGCAGTCACGATCATCGGCCGTCTGTCTGAGCGCTTCGGGAATTCGCGAAGCTCCCCTGCTGGCTCCCGAGCCTGCGAAGCGGTCATCGGGACACACGAGAGCGCGCCGAGAACAACGCTCTGACCTTGGGAAAATTGGGGTGGGCGATACTGGGTTCGAACCAGTGGCCTCTTTGGTGTGAACACGATCAATCAAGCCCCAGGGGAAGCCGCCTTTCAATAAAGCCGCAGGTCAGAGAGCACCCTTCGCTTCACCTCAGCGCACATCAGGGAAGATCAAGCCCGTTGCGATCTCCCATAATTAACGCCCCGCTGCCACGACCGCACTAAACCACGGTAGCTGGAGGCACCAGGCCCGTCCGAACTCTCTGAGAAGCCGGTCCGGTCTTTCCTATCGGCGTGCCACTCCCTTGGCGCATTCTTGCCGGAACCTCATGTGGCCGAAGACCTACGTGCATCCGGCTGCTCCCCAGCGCGTGTACCTGCCGGGTCCGAACACCGCGCCCCCGCCGACACCCGCGCACATCCGATCAGGGCGCCGGTCGAAAGTGTTCACAATAGGGCTCTCTCGATACGTACGCCTGCACGGAAAAGGGTGGGGCAAGGCCAGATGAATAGTCGGAAGTTCCAACATGTTTTCTCGACACTCCTGGACAGCGTCCGGCCCGGTTCGGGTGTCGATTTCCGAAGTCCGTAGCACGGATGTCCGTAGGCCCATGCACACAGGGGTCCAGCGGTGGCTCTGGTGAGAGCGGTGCGATTGCCTGCCCCCAGAGCGGTGCCGGGCGCGCCCTACCCGGTCAGTGGCCCAATTGCGTCATGACCGGTGTTGGCCCGTGGTGGGTGTGGCTTGGCGAATGATCCCACGGGCCACTCCAGTTAACAGGCGCCCGCGCAGCCTCACCCGAGTCTGGGGTGAAACACCAAGCTGAGCACGCTGGGTGACTGGGCGGCTAATTCGGATAAGTGGACTGGGACGGGCGGAAGCAGCCCGGTGTCGCGTTGCGCCGGCTTGCCTGCATCGCTTCGGGCGGGAAGTGCTGTCGTGGTAGCTGGATCGCTTCGACGGTGGGGAGCTGACCGCTCCTGCCCGGAAATGCGCGTGGTTTTGGGGCTTGTGTTTTCGGTCCGTTGCTGTGGCGCCCTTGGGTGCGGGTTGCCCTCCTGGGAAGGCGGGGGGGACAGTGCCGTGGTACCCGGTTCGACGGAAACCGGGTACATAGCAAAGGGGCTGCTCTACGTGGGTTTCATGCGGATCAAGAACACCGGGTACAACTCGGCGCTGGTGCTGCCGACCGGGGCATGGAAAGCGATGTTCGTGCGCGGCGATCAGATGGCGCAGACCAGCGCGGCGGGCCTGGACCACAACGGGCCGATCGGCGCCACGAGCATTCACAGCGGGAAGCTGAACGGTATTCCCGAACCGTACAAGAGTGCCTGTGAGGGCGCGCTGATGCTGCCGATGACCGGCGGGTCCTGGCAGATGCTGCTGTTCAAAGGCGACCGGGTGTGCTGGTACCACTGGGACACCAAGGTCCGCAGCGAGGGGCCGGTCACCGAGCTGAGGCACGCCGACGGACTACCGGCCTGGGGCACGATGCTGCCCGCCGGCTACCGCGAGGGCGTGGACGCGCTGCTGATGGACTCCACGGCCGAGTCGCCCTATTGGACGACCTATGTGTTCAAGAACGACCGGGTAGCCACCATCGACTGGCGAAACGGCTGCACCCGGGAGTGCCGGATCTACGAGGGCGCGCAGCCCACCGCGGGCTGGGCGAAGCTGCCGGCCGAGTGGCTGCGGGACTACGACCACGTCCTGCCGCTGCCGGACGTGTCGAGCGCCAAGCGCAGCCTGCTGATCAAGGGAGGCAACGGGTGCGTGTTCAACTGGAACACCGGCCCGGAGAAGACCGGCGCGCTCACCACGCTGATGCCCGAGCTGGCCGCGCTGCCCGCGCCCTACACCACGCAGTACAAGCCGATCGTGGGCCGCTGGTCCACCTCGGCCGCACCCAACCCGGTCACCGTGCGTGTCGATCTGAACGGCCTCGGCGCGACGCGGCAGTTCAGCGGCGACATCGACCAGGTCAACGGCGCGACGCGGTCCTTCCTGTACTCCTTCCGCGTCAGCGCGCCGGCCCTCGCCGCCTCGGCCACCGAGGTGACCGCCGTCGGCAGCGTGCAGTGGAAACCACCGTACGTCGGCTGCACCGCCAAGATCACCATTCCGCGGGTGGCCGAGGGCTCCCCCACACCCAACCTGCGGCTGGAACTGCGCTTCAACGACGGCAACGTCGTCCCCTACGTTCTGCCCTACGAGTCGGCGCACCTGCGCACCATCGACCTGGAGATCGACGCGATGGCCAACCGGGCCGCGCTGGCCTCCTACAACACCGCCACCGATGCGGTGGCGGGCCCGCCCGACTACGTCGACCGGCAGCTGACCATCGCGTCCGCCTTCGCTGAGGCGGGAATCGAGTTGCGCTCCGCGGGCACGGTCAACGAGGTCGGCACCGCCGACTCCGGCACCGACCTGAAATGGTCGGACTCCGAACTGCACACCGCGATGCTCCACAACTTCTCCGGCCACGCCGAGACCGAGCAGTGGAAGCTGTGGGCGTTCGTAGCCAGTCGGCACGTCAACGACAGCACGGGTGTCATGTTCGATGTCAACGAGGGCAAGCAGCGGCAGGGCATGGCCGTCTTCTACGACCAGATCAGCCGTGAGCCCGGCTACTTCATCCTCGGCCTGTACGTCCATGAGCTCGGCCACTGCCTCAACCTGCAGCACTCGTGGCAGAAGAACGACTCCGGGGCCCCGCTCGGCCCCAGAGACGGACGTGGCGACCTGTCATGGATGCAATACTGGAACCTGTACACCGCCGAGGATGGCAGTAGCGGCTGGGACGTCTTCTGGAGCCGGTTCCCGTTCACCTTCACCGACAACGAGCTCGCCCACCTGCGGCACGCCTTACGCTACGACATCATCCCCGGCGGGGCCAACTGGGCAGCGCAGGGCAGCGCCGCCTACAACACCCAAGACCCGGCGTTGGCCGCCATGGACGACCCGATCGCCGACGATTCCGGCCTGGCCCTCACCCTGTCGGCCCGGCCGTTCGCCTATGGCGAGCCCGTCACCGTCGAGATCAAACTCGCCCGCGACGGCCGTGATGTCACCGTGCACCGCGACCTGTCGCCGAAGAGCGAATACCTCACCATCGCCATCACCGCCCCCTCCGGCATCACCCGGCCGTTCCGGCCGCTGGCCCGCCAGTGCAACGGGCACAGCGACGACACCCTGACCACGTTGACCGCCGAGGCGCCCGCGCTGTACGAGTCGGCCTACCTGGGCGCGGGCGCCGACGGCCAGTACTTCACCGATCCCGGGCTCTACACCGTCCGCGCCCTCTACACCGCACCCGACGGCTCCCGCGTGGTCTCATCCGACCTGACCATCCGGATCCGGCTGCCGCGCACCGGCGAGGACCAGGACGCCGGGGAACTGCTCATGGGCGACCAGGCCGGCGCCCTGATGGCCCTCCTGGGCTCGGACTCACCCGCCCTGCAAGCGGGCAACGACGCCCTGGCAGAACTGTCGGACCGCTTCCCCGACCACCCCCTGGCCGTCTACTCCCACCTCGCCCAGGGCGCCAACGCCGGCCGCCACTACCAGCACATCCGCGACGGCCGGCTCCACATCCGGCAACCCGACACCAAAGACGCCGTCACCCAGCTGACCGCCGCCGTCGACGCCTCCACCGGCCCGGGCGGCCTCAACGACATCACCCTCAACGCCGCCATGCGCCGCCTGGCCACCGTCCACGCCAAGGCCGGCGACCACACAGCCGCCAGCGCCGCCCTCGACCGCATGGTCGACCACTTCCGCGCCCAGCACCTCCCCACGCACATCCTGACCACCATCCAGGACCAGGCCGACACCACCCGGCGGCAGATCATTCCCGGCGACCAGAACCGCCCCCACAAGGGCCGCAAGCGCACCTGATCCCCACCACCCCGGCCACAGCGTGCGCCCACCACCCACCAGGCGGTGGGCGCACGCGCCTCAGGCCCGGCCGGTCCATCACCGGGAGGTTGGAGGATGCGGCGGGCGCGCCCACCGCCTTCGAGGAGTTACTGGCCGGGGCGGTTCTTGATGCGGTAGCTGTCTCCCTTCAGGCTGATGACCTCGGCCTGGTGGACGAGGCGGTCGATCATGTGTGCTGGCGTGCCGTCAGGTCATGAGCGGGCGAGTTCCTCCAGCCGCTGGTGCAGGTGCTCGACGTGGGTCTCGAATTCGGGTTTCATCAGCACGCTGCGCAAGATCCGCGCGCCGGCGGCGTCGGCGGCAACCTCCGGGTGGCCGGCGAAGCGAACGGCGTCCAGACGGATTGTGCTGAGGAAGATCGGGTCCTGACTGTCGGTCATCCCCTCGTGCAGAATCCGGTTGCTGGCCGCGTCGATCGCTGAGAGGGCGTGGCCAGCGGTGACTGGGAAGTAGCTGACGATGTCGAGCTGCGGGGCCTGGTAGAGCTCGAGGTATTCGGAGTTTTCAATCAGATCCGCCCAATGCAGCGCCGCCCGACGGCCGGCCGCCAGCACTTGGCCCAGCCCTTCACGGGTAGGCGGCAGCAGCTGGAAAGTGAGCCACAAGGCGGCAGCTGTGGCGCCCGCCCGGGAGGACTCCAGGCTGATCTCGCCCAGGTGCAGTTCGTCGGAGGTGAAATAGGTGTACGGCGAGTCGTGCAGGTAGAACCGGCCAACGGAGGGGTCACGGAAGAGGACGGCGCCGCAACCGTAGGGTTGGAGACCGTGCTTGTGCGGGTCCACCACGACAGAGTCGGCCTTCGCGACCGCCTGCCAGGGCTCAACCGGCAGCTCTTCCGGGCCGTCTGCACCCGCCAGCAGGGTGAAGAATCCGCCGTAGGCGGCGTCGACGTGGATCCGCACGCCGTACTGCTCACGCAGCGCCAGCGCTTCGTGGACCGGTTCGATGGCACCGAGCCCTGTCGTCCCGGCGGTGAGGACGACGGTGCCGACCTGTCCGCCGCGAAGTCCTTCCTCCAGCGCGTCGAGGTCCATGCGGCCAAAGGCGTCAGTGGGTACGGGAAAGCCCTCCGCCCCTAGGACGTTGCACATTCGGCCGTGTGTGTAGTGGGCATCGGTGCTGTAGGCGATGCTCTTCTCGGGGTGCAGTTCGCGGGCAACGAAGAGGGCTTCGAGGTTGGCGATCGTGCCGCTGGTGGTCAGGTGCCCGAGGTAGGTGCCGTACCCGAACATCGTGGCCAGTTGCTGGACCACCTCGCGCTCCATCGTGGCGGTGGCTGGCCCGCCGTCCAAGGCATGGTTGTTGGGGTTGATCAGCATCGCAGTCAGGTAGCCGACCACGGCTGCCGGGTGGGGCGGCTTGAGCATCTGGCCCGCGTAGCGGGGATGGAAAAAGGGATAATTGTTCTTCAGCCGCTCGGTGAAAGTCTCGAACGCGGCGGCGAACCGACTGTCGTCGACGGCCAACGCCGGGTGCGGGTCGAAGGGGCCGAAGATCTTGCTCCACTCGGCGTTCGCCGCGGCCAGCCACTTGTTCAAAATCCATCGGGCCACGCTTCCTTGATCTGGGGTGTTTGCCTAGTGCGGGTTCAAGGGTTGGGCGGACGCATGCCGTGGAACTACTCCCCGCCGCTGAGCGCGGTGAACAGCACTCCCTCGATCGGTGGCTCGGCGCCGATGTCGGTCTGGATGAAGGTTGTGCCGTTGACGATGTGGCTGGAGAGGCCTCCTAGTCTCGAGGACGTCGTATGGCTGGGGCCGCGAGGTGGTGGGCCCCTCGGACAGCAGCACCTCGCCGGCGGAGGGCGATCCGCCCGCGCCCACCTGGCCGAGCCGACCGTGGCTCCCGAGGGATCCATGGACGGCTACAACCGCGCGAAGTTCCCGCACTGGATCACCATCTCCGGGACGTGCTAGCCCCTGCGAAACCGTCCTCAAGCGAAACGGCGAGAACGTGCGCACCAACGCCGAATGCCAGGCCGTGTCGGGGACCTGGTCCAGCCTTTATGACGGGGCGACCTGGGCCCAGTGCGACGTCCTGGGCATCGACCACATGGTTCCCCTCGCCCAGGCCTGGCGCTCAGGCGCAAACACCTGGACCACCGCCCGGCGCCGCGCCTTCGACCCCGCCGAGAAAACCGCACTGCAGATCATGCTCGCCACCTGCTGAGGCGTTCCGAACTGGGCCCTGCGTGGTTGGGGGCTCGAAGGCGCGGCAGTTGACGAAGCGCCCATTCCCTGCCGGCCATGTTGGAGGCGCTGTCGGCAACGCAAGCGCCTTCAGCAGCGATTAGGCGCCCAGCGGAGCCGGGCATGCCCGGTGCGGGTCGGCCCCGCACCGGGCGTGCCGGGAGGTCGTTAGTGACGTCCCACGTGCTCTGTCGGACGGTTCAGCAGGTCGGCTCGCCGCTCTGCGCGGGGACGCTGATGGCGCTCCACGCGGCCTTCACCGCGTTGCATTCGGTGGCCGAGCCGGGGAACAGCTGCTTGGCCGCCTGGAGGGTCGCGACGCGGGCGCGGGCGTGACTCCAGCTCGTCACCTTGCGGTTCAGGCCGCCCATGAAGATCTGGCCGGCCTTCTGGATGCCGATGCCCGTGACCTTGGAGCTGTTGCAGGTCGGGCTGGTCGGGTTGCCGTTGGTCGGGTTCGAGCCCTCGGCCAGCAGGTAGAACCAGTGGTTCTGCGGGCCGGCCGCCGCGTGCACCTCGGTGCTCGGGATCGAGGACGAGTAGCAGTTCGGGTCACCGAGCGCCGAGGGGTTGTACATGTTGCGGATCGGTCCGCTGCCGACCAGGTCGACCTCCTCGCCCACCAGGTAGTCCGGCGGGTCGTAGGTGGAGGGCTCGTTCATGTAGTGCTCGGTCAGCGCGCCGAAGATGTCGCCGGCCGACTCGTTCATCCCGCCCTTCTCGTTGCCGCTGCCGCCGCTGGCGCCGCCGGGCGTGGTCTGGAAGATTGCGTGCCCGTTCTCGTGGCCGACGACGTCGACGGACGTGGCCAGCTTGGTGTTCGACTGGTTGTGGCCGAAGTTGGTGTAGCTGCCGTTCCAGTAGGCGTTGACATCGTTCAGACCCACGCGCGAGGGGAAGCCGCGGCCGTTGCCGTTCGTCCCGTTGCGGCCGAGCCACGCCTTGAGCATGTCCCATTCCTTCTGGACCGCGTACAGCACGTCCACGCAGCCGGTCTCCAGGTTCGTCCCGCTGCCGTTGCCCCAGGCGCTGTCGGTGCCGGTGTAGGCCGAGCCGCCCTGGCCGCCGCACTGGTGGCCGGGACGCGAGGGGTCGCTCATGGACGTCGCCGCGGTGCTCAGGTCCACCGTGCCGTGGTAGAAGCTTCTGTCATCGGCGGCGTCGCGGACGTCATCGAACGTCCGGACGACCTTGCCGGTCTTGGCGTCGACGAACACGTGCAGCTTCGTCTCGCCCTTCTTCTGGTGACCGGAGACGACCGTTTCGTAGACCAGGCGTCCCTTGCCCTCCGCCAGCACGGTGAGGCGGGGGGCGGAGACCGTGTCGACCTTCGCGACCTTGGCACGCGACACCGTGGCGGCCTGCGCCGCCTTGATCGTCGCTTTGGTGCCGATGTTGAGCGTCGCGGTCTGGTTGACCGAGGTGCTCAGCACACCGCCGTCGGCGTTCGTGGTGACGACGATGTCGCCGCCCAGGACCGGCAGGCCGTCGTAGGTGCGCTGGTACTCCACGTACTGCAGGCCGCGCAGGCCCGAGGTGACGTTCGTGCGGAAGATCTTGTCTTTCGGGGCCTTCATGAGCTCCGCCTGCTTGGCGGCCACGAAGGTGTCGGCCGAGACCGCCGCGAGCGTGCGGGGGTTCGGCTTGGCCGGGGTGGTGCGGGCGGTCGCTCCTGTGGCGGGGACGGACATCGCCACGGCGAGGCCGGCCGCCAGCGCCGCCGCCCCGATCGCGGTCTGGTGTCTCACAGGGGTGCTCCTTCCACGGGCCCAGCGGCACAGGGCGTCCGAAGCCGAGTGGGAGCGCTCCGCGACGCCCGTGTCGCCAGGCTGGATGGGGGACGAGTCACTCATTCGGGATGAGCTGTCCCGAAGTGCACCCTGTTGGACTGGAAGGTGTCAATGCATTCAAAGCAGCATGAATTTTCACAAACCATCAATTGAAAGACTGTAGGCGAGGCAACTTCCCTGGTGAGCAGCATTCGGCTCGACCTACCGGAGGTACGGGCGGCACGGCTCCCGGTGAGCGAAGGTTGGGCCCGTTCAAACGACTTCCAGGCGGTCGTCTACTTCGTCAGGTCGCATGTGGATGCGCACGCCACGGTGACTGAGTCGGCGTTGCTATCCGACCGCACGGGCGCAGGTCCACGCGAGGTCGATGTGCTGATCACCAGCCGTGTCCAGGGCAGAAAGTTTCGGATCGGTGTCGAATGCCGCGACCATCGCAGGGCGAACGACATCGCTTGGGCAGAGCAGGTACGCACCAAACTGCGGATCTGGAACTGGACCAGATGGTGCTGGTCTCCTCCAGCGGCTTCACCGGGGGCGCGGTGGCCAAGGCCCGGTACTACGGCATCGAACTGGTGACCCCCGAGCGACCGATCCCCAGCGACGGGCCCCTCGGCCGCCTGGGGCGCCTGCGCCTGGAGTTCCGTGAGGTGAGCAGGGATCGGCTGATCTCAGTCTCCGGTCACGTTCACCGCGATGGGCGCCTCCAGCGGATTCCGCTGGCGGCGGGCGGTGCGGTCTTCAACGCGGAAGGCGCTCAGATCACCAGCATTGCGCAGATCGTGGCGGGCATCCTGGATAAAGCGGACCTGCGCCAGGCCGTGGCCGACGCTTCCGGCCAGGCCGGGGAGTTGCGCGCCGAGGTGGACGACCTGGTCCTTCGCTCCGCCGATGGCGGCGAGCCGGTCAGAGCCCGCTCACCAACATGCACATCACCTTGACGAGCCCTGCGGACCGCAACTGGCGGCCCGGACAGCGACCATCGAGCCCGGACCCAACAAGGCCGCGGCCGCGCTGCCCATGACCGTCATCCCGCTCCCCTGTCAAGCGCAAGGTTCTCAAGGCGGCCAGTGAGCTTCCGCCACCGAACTCGGCCCACCAGGACGACGCAGTCACGACGATCGACCATCTGTTTGAGCGCTTCGGGAATCTGCGAAGCGTACGAATCGGCTCCCCGGCTGGCTCCCGAGCCTACGGAGTGGTCATCGGGACACGCGAGATCACGTCCCGCTGATTCTGTTGCGACCTCTAAGCCCTGTGCGCTCGGCCAGCACGGCAATCAGCACTTCATCGGTTGCGATCATGACGCAGCTCCTCTTTCCGGCGGGTGCTGCGCCTTGCGCAAGCCTATGGGTCCGAAGCGCGCGGCCGACCCCGAACACACGACGAGGATACGATCCGTAGTCGCCGTCGGGCTGCCGGGCCTGAGCCGATCATGCCCAGACGCCAGCCCGCCGCCACGCAGAAGCCCGTCGGCTGAGCCGCGACCGGCCGCACCGGCGCGCCCGCCTCGACGGCGCCGAGTCCCGCGACGCGATCGACGCCGAATCTCGCCGGCCCAGCACCGAGTCAGTTCTTGCTTCTCAGGCAACCTGAGCCACCGCTCGTCAGGCCGCAGGCGTGGTGGGCCTGGATCTCGTTGGGGCAGAGCATGGACCGGCTTGGAGCAACCTCGTCGTGGTCGCAAGGGTGCTGACAGACGCCCTTCTCCGTGGACACACCCGTGTCGCAGGCCGGCTGGTCAGAGCTGTCTGATCGAGTCCTGGCCCGGTACCGGGGACCGGTGCGTGGTGAAGACGTGTACGTAGGGAGGGTGCGAGCGGATCGATCCGTTGGCGGCGGCTTGGGCCAGCGCGAACGCGCCGTCGGCGGAGGTCCCCAGCGGTCGGACGAATCTGGCGGTGGGAACCAGAGCCTGGATGGTGTGCTGAAAGGGCTCCATGAGGAGGTCGGCCGCGTCGAAGAGCCGGCCGCCCCAGGAGAAGAGCGGATCGACGCCTGACACGGCGGCCACCGCAGTCTGTCCGATCTGGCGGCCGGCCTCGGTCCAGATCTGCAGGGCGACCGGATCCCCGGCACGCGCCGCCTCGGCGACCGACGGGGTGAACGAGGCGAGCCGGTGACCCGCTGACTCCGACTCGTAAACAAAAGCGACCAGGTCGAAGGGGTGGCCGAAATGGGCGGTCATGCGCTCGCGCAAGGCGGGTGAGCCGCCGATCCGGCCGTCGTGCGCGCGCAGGGCGGCCTGCAGGCCCTGCATGCCGATCCAGGCGCCGCTGCCATGGTCGCCGAGAAGGTGGCCCCACCCGTCGGACTGGTTCCAGATGCCGTCGAGGTCGGTGCCGAGGGTGATGACACCGGTGCCCGCGGCGACGACGACGCCCTGCCGGAATCCGAGAGCGCCGATGTGCGTGGTCACCGCGTCGCCGGCGACGATGAGCGTGTCCAGGCCGAAGCGGTCCCGCAGAGGGGGCCACAGCGTTTCCGGGTCGATGACCAGGCCTGGCAACCCGGTGATGCCGATCGCCATGCTGGTGAACCGGTCGATCTCGGGGGCCGCGCCGTCGATGACGGCGGCGATCTGCGGCGCGAGCCGTCCGAGGTCGACCCTGCCCTTGTCCCGGGGCACGGGGACGCTGTTCTCCGCGTGCGCGACCGTGCCCGCGGACTCGGCGCGCACCCGGATCCCTCCGCCGCCGACATCGACGCCGACGAGGCCGAGTCGGCTCATCGGAGGCCGTCCAGCGCGGCCGCGGCCGCGCGGACGCCCACGTGGGCGGCGAGCGCGCTCTTCGCCTGCTCGGGGGAGCAGCCGGTGAGCAACCGCAGGAGCGCTTGGGGGACGTGCCCGCCCGCTTCGGCCAGGGCGGTGCCGCAGGTCGAGGCGTCGAGGCCGGTCGCCTCGGTGAGCAGGCGCACCGCCCGGTCGGCGAGCTTGGTGTTGCTGGCGACGAGGCCGACCATGAGATTGCCGTACGTCCGGCCGATCCTGATCATGAGCGCCGTGGAGAACGCGTTCAGGATCACCTTGGTCGCGGTGCCCGCCTTGAGCCGGGTCGAGCCGGTCAGGGCTTCGGGCCCGGTGTCGGCGACGACGCTGATCCGGGCCAGTTCGCGCAGCGGGGCCGTGGGATTGCAGGTGACCAGCACGGTGAACGCACCGGCCGCCCCGGCGGCACGGAGCGCCCCGGCGACGTAGGGGGTGGTGCCGGATGCGGTGATCCCGATCGCCACGCTGTCGGCGTCGAGCCCGTCCGCGTCGGCGGCGCCCATCGCCTCGGAGTCCTCACGGTCGATGGAGGAGTCGGCGACGGCGGTGGACCCGCCGGCGAAGTGGGCGGTGAACAGATCGCGCGACGCGCCATAGGTCGGTGTGATCTCGGTGGCGTCGAGGACCGCGAGCCGTCCCGACGCGCCGGCGCCGAAGTAGTGCACGGTCCCGCCCCGGCCGAGGCGGAGGCGCGCTTCGTCCACGGCCTCGGCGAGCGGGCCGATCGCCGCGCGGACCGCCTCGACCGCATGGACGTCCTCGTCGACCAGGAGGCGGAGGACGTCCGCGGACCCCAGCGTGTCGATATCAGTCGTGCGCGGGTTCCGGTGCTCCGTCGGTGGAAGCGCCTGTGTCATCGTGCTCCTCGTCGATCGTGGTCGGACGGACGCATGAGCGGGCCGCTCCGGCCCGCGTACGCGGTGAACAGGCGGCGCGACTCCGTGGTGAGGTCGCCCCAGCGCGGCGGTGCCGGTGCCGGCCCTTCCCGCAGGAAGGTTTCCGCGCGGTCGCGGAGCCGCTCCTGGAGTCCGGTCTCATGGTCGCCGCCGGGCTCGGCGAGGGCGTCGTCCAGCCCGCGCGTCCACAACTCCCAGCGGTCGCGGTAGTACCCGCCCACGAGTCCGGCCCAGTGCCGTCCCGCATAGTCGTCGAGCAGGGGACTGGCCGTGGGGCCCCAAGCCGTGATGATGCGGCGGGCGTTGTCCAGGAGGACGTCGCGGTCCGCCGGGGTCGTGGCCCACGACAGAGCCTTCGACTCCCAGTGCTGGAAGGTGTACTCGGGCCGGGCTGCGAGCATTCGGTCCAGGTCGCCGAACACGCGCAGGAAGCGGGTGACCGCCGGCAGCACGTCCGCGCCGGGCGGCGGCACGCTCGCGCCGGGGGGCATGAGCATTCCCACGGCCTGTTCCACGACGTCGAGGAAGAGCCGGTCCGCGGTCCGGGCCATGAAAGCGATGCCCACCTCGGCGAGGTCGTGGCCGAGTGGACCGGCCACGAGGTCACCGTGCCGCTCGGCGACGTCGATCATGCGTTCCCATGCGTCGGCCAGGACGGCCGGCTCGTACCAGAGGGCTCGGTCGACCTCGGCCCGTACCTGCGGGACGGCTTCGGGGATCCGTGCGTACGACGGGCTGGAGGTGATCACGCCGTTGAACTGCTCGGGGAAGATCCGCAGACCGCAGGCGTCGTAGATGCTGTCCAGAAGCCCCTGCCAGGCGGCTCGCAGCGGCGCCGTCCAGGCGCCCGGCCCGCCGTAGCGCCGAGTGACGAAGGCGTCGAGCCAGGCATCGACGTCGGTGATCTCGTTCCAGATCTGGTCGGTCACGAGCTCGAAGAACACGGGGTTGTTGTGAGTGGCCTCCATGGCCAGGCCGAGCCCGGTGGGCGGGTTCGGCGCCGCGAGCGCGGCCTCGATCGCGGCCGGTACTCCGCGCAGGTCGGCGACCGGGTCGGTGCGGCCGCCGAAGTTGAGCAGCGCGCACCAGAGCCATGGCTTCCCGGCGAACTGGCCAAGGCGTCTCCACTGCGGATCGTGCTCCGCCCACAGGTCCGCCACCAGCATACGGTCGTCGGGTATCGAGCTGAGGAAGGCGGTGACGCGCTCGCGGGTCCAGAAGTCACGCTGGTAGGAGAACGGCCAGGCCTGCATGACCCAGACCGCGTCCGGGTCGGCGGCGCGCAACCCGTTGAGCGTCGCCGCCGCCACGGCTCCCGGGAAGGCAGGGTCGGCATCGACCGGGGTCATCTCGATGAACGGGTCGGCGGCGTACCGGTGGTCGGTGCCGAGGAGCGCGATCTGGGCGCGGGTGATCTCGGCGCAGACCCGCTCGTACAGCGGATCGGCCGGGTCCAGGACCACGGTCTCGAAGCCCTGCCAGTCGCGGCGACCGGTCCGCGCCGATGCCGCGATCTCGCGCGGGACGTGCCCGGTGAAGGCGGGGAGCACGGGCGTCATGCCGAAGGCGCGCTCGCGGTCGAGGATGCGTGCCGCCAGCTCGAGGTGGCTCTCGATCCAGGACGAGGGAAGCGGGCCGGCAAAGCCGTCCAGGCAGCCCATGAACTGGAACGGCAGGTAGCCCGGCCCGCCGAGGAAGCCTCGGATCGTCTGGTCGTCGAGCCCGAGGACGGAGTAGGCGGCCCGCAACACGGCCTCGTGGCCGGTGATCGCGAGTGGCATGGTGACGCCGTGCAGGGCCATCCAATCGATCTCGCGTTCCCAGTCCGGCCAGTTCCAGTAGGGCATGGTGTAGCTGAACGTGCAGAAGTTGAGGTAGTAGCCCTCTTCGACCCTTGCTGAGCCTTGGCGCGGCGGGCTCTCCCGCAACGACGTCAGTGGCAACGGCAGCACGGTGTCCCAGCCGACGGAGAGGCCGCACTGCTCCCGCAGGTACTGATGGAGCCCGACGGAGGCGCTCACCCCGTCCGTCGCGGCGATGGTGAGCACACCACCGCGCGCCTCGTACTCATAGCTGCGGCCCGTGCCGCCGAGCATGACGAGCCGGAGGTATCGCGCAGCGGGTCCCAGCACGCGGAGCGCGAGCCCGTGGACGGCCCCCGCCCAGGGCGGTGGCCGCCCGCCGTCACCGGCCGACATCGCAGGTCACACCCCTGGGCAAATTAGTTCCGTACGATCCATAATTAATATGCTAGCGTACCGGCACGGCACCCGTGATCGAGGTCAGGAGGCGGGTCGATGGAGGAACTGGTCGCCGCGGGCACGCAGTTCATGCGGGAGGTCAACGCCGCCGCGATCCTGCGGAGACTGCGAACCGAGACCGGCATGAGCGTGTCGGCGTTGGCCAAGGCCGTCGGCCTCTCCAGGCAGGCGGTCACGCGCTCCCTCAACGCGCTGGTCGAGGAGGGCCTCGTCGAGTTCGGGTCCCTCGACCGCGACTCGACGCGCGCCGGCCGACCCGCGCAGCTCGTCCGCTTCCGGGCGGAGGCGGGCCACGTGCTCGGTCTCTCGATCAGTCCGCAGGACCTGCGGGTCGCGATAGCCGACCTCGCCGGGACGGTCGCCGCCATCGAGGTGGTGCAGCTAGGCGCCGGCGTGGGCGGCGCCGAGGCGGTGGAGACGCTCCTGGCCACGACTGGACGCACGCTCGCGTCCGCCGGCATCACGATCGGCGACGTCTGGTTCGCCTCGGTGGGAACGCCCGGCATCGTCGATCCGGAGGCCGGGGTCGTCAAGCTCATCCCGAGCATGCCGGGCCTCGCCGGGGACATCCTCGTGCGCCGGTTGAAGGACGTACTCGGGTGCCCGGTCTATCTCGACAACGATGTCAAGCTCGCCACCCACGGCGAGCGCTGGCGAAGCACCGAGCGGCGCGAGGACTCCATGGTGATGGTCCACTGGGGTAAACGGATCGGCGCCGGCATCGTGCTGAACGGCGAGCTGTACCGCGGCGCCTCCAATGACGCGGGCGACGTGGGCTTCCTCGACCTGTTCTGCGACGACCGGGGAGCGGGGCCCGCCGCGACACCCCGACATCCGCACGGGCTCGGTCCGTTCGAGGAGCGGGTCGGCGGCGAAGAGATCGTCCGGCTGGCCATGGCCGCTGCGGAAGGTGACGGCGACGCGGCGTTCCGGGCGCGGATCGAGGCCGCGGGTGACCTCGGGTTCGACGCCGTCGTGGACGCCGTCGCCGCCGGGGCTCCGGCCGCGCTGGCGGCGATCGACGTCGTCGCGCGGCGTTTCGCCAAGGGCATCAGCGTGATTCGGGCGATCCTCAACCCGCGGCTGGTGGTCATCGGAGGCCCCATGGCACGGTGCGGCGAACCGCTGCTCGCCGCCGTGCGCGGTCACCTGTCCGGCGAGCCTCTCGACCAGCCCGTCCTGGAGGTCTCGTCCCTCCAGGACGACGCCGTCGTCCACGGCGCCCTGCGCCACTCCCTGAACGAGATCGAACGGACCAAGTTCGGCGTTCGCAAGATCAGCCGTCAGGAGACCTCGTGACGGTGTTCGAGGACACCAGACGCCCCCCGCATCCCGCTGGTCCCTCTACCGGTCAGCGCCGGTATCCGACGAAGGAGAGTTCTCCATGCGAATGACGGCACCAGCCAGCCGTCGAGCGGCGTTCGTCTCGCTCGGCACCGCGGTGGCGCTCGCCCTGACCGCCTGCGCGGGCAGTGGCGGCCCCGACGTGGGCGCGACGAAGAAGATCGACGTGTCGACGAACGTTCCCGGCGCGCCGGTGACGCTCACCATGGCCTACACCGACGACCCGCCGACCAAGGCGCTCATCGAGGGCTTCACCAAGAAGCACCCGAACGTCACGATCAAACCCCAGCAGACGCAGTTCAAGGACTATGTCAAGTCGATCAAGCTGTCGATGTCGTCTGGCGCGCCCCCGGACATCGCCCAGTACAACCCCGGCGCGATGAACTCCCTCGTCCCGGCCGGCCTCGTGCTGAACCTGGACCCCTGGGCCAAGGCGTACGGCTGGGACGCCAAGTTCCCCAAGTCGAGCCTGGAGGTCCTCAGCTCCGACAGGACGGCCAAGCAGTTCGGCACCGGCGGCCTGTACGCCGCGCCCGGCGCGATGTCCGTACTGGGCGTGTTCTACAACAAGTCGCTACTGACCAAGGCGGGCGTCAAGGGCACGCCGCGAACGCTGGCCGAATTCGAGACCGCGATGCGGAAGGCCAAGAGCGCGGGCCAGGCGCCGTTGAGCGTCGGCGCCCTCGAAGTGGGCGGCTTCCAGGTCTGGAACGCGCTGCTCAACGTCACCGGCGACGTCTCCGCCTACCGCTCCTGGGCGTACGGCCGACCGAAGGCCACGATCGAGACCCCGGCCGCGCAGAAGGCCGCCCAGACGGTGATCGACTGGGCGAAGGAGGGCTACATCCCGTCGTCGTCCAACGCCACGGCCGACACCGACGCGCAGGCGGCGTTCGCCAACGGCAAGAACACCTTCATCATCACGGGCAACTGGACCGCCGCCATGATGGAGTCCAAGCTGAAGGACGACGTCGGCTTCTTCCTCCTGCCCTCCGCGACGGCCGGCCGGCCCGCGGTCGCCTCGGGCGCGAGCGTCGCCTTCGCCATCTCCTCCAAGACCAAGCACCCGAACGTCGCCGCGGCCTTCCTCGACTACCTCGCCTCACCAGAGGCGGCGAAGATCCAGTTCGAGACGGGGTTCATGCCCGTCGACCCCAAGGCCGACCTCGACGCTAAGGGACTGCGCGGGGAGATCCGCTCCGCGTTCGGCCCGGTGGCCCAGAAGAACGGGATCGTCCCGTTTCCCGACTTCGCCTCCCCGGGCATGATCGACCAGCTGACGCCCGGCATCCAGGGTCTCATCAGCGGCAAGATGACCGCCGACAACTTCCTCGGCTCGCTGCAGAAGTCATGGAACGACCACCATGGCTCCTGAGGTGACCACGGCGGTCTCCCCGTCGCGCCCGCCGGCCGCCGCTGCGGCCGGCCGGCTCCGCCTGCCGCCCGGAAACCGTAGGCGGGTGCGCGGCTGGCTCTACGTGCTGCCCGCGCTGGCGGTGTACGCGGGATTCGCCATCTGGCCGGCGCTCAACACGCTGCGCCTGTCGTTCTTCACCTGGGACGGCATCCTGGCGCCGACCTGGGCGGGACTGGACAACTACGTCAGGATCTTCCAGGAGCAGGCGCTGTACGAGGCCGTCCTGCACGGCCTGATCCTGATCGTCTTCTTCTCCTTCCTCCCCGTCGTGGCCGGCCTGCTCATGACGGCCCTGCTGATGGGCAGGATCCGCCGCGGCATGACGTTCTTCCGGATCGTGTTCTTCCTGCCCCAGGTGCTGCCGCTGGTCGCCGTCGGCGTCACCTGGCGGTGGCTCTACAGCGAGTCCGGCGTCGTCAACCAACTCCTCGACCTGGTCGGCCTGAGTTCGTTCACGCGGGCCTGGCTGGGCGACTACGACCTCGCGCTGATCGCGCTCGGATTCATCGGCACCTGGGCGATGAGCGGGCTGTGCATGATGCTCTTCCTCGCCGGCGCCCAGAAGATCGACCCGGCGCTCTACGAAGCGGCCACCCTGGACGGCGCCGGATCGTTCCGCCAGTTCCGCCACGTCACCCTGCCCGGGGTCCGCAAGGAGATCACCATCGCCGGGGTCATCACCACCATCGCGGCGCTGGCCAGCTTCGACCTCGTCTACGTCACCACGAACGGCGGCCCGGCCGGACAGACCAACGTGCCCGCGCTGCTGGTCTACCGGCTGGCCTTCAACGAGGGCGACATCGGCGGTGCCAGCGCGCTGGCCGTCGTGCTGACCGTCATCGTCATCGCCATCGTGGGCCTCATCCGCCGCTTCACCAGGGAGACGACGTGACGGCACGCGGTGGAGCCACCGTCCGGTACGGGCTCCTCATCCTCCTGGCGGGCACGGTCCTGGTGCCCTTCCTCGGCATCATCCTGGCCGCCCTGCACCCCGCCGGCTCGCCGATCAGCGGACTGAGCATCCCCGACCGCTGGTCGTGGGGCAACTTCGGCAAGGCCTGGGAACGCGGCAACTTCACCGCCCTCATGCGCTCCAGCGCCCTGATCACGTTCTGCGTCGTGCCGCTCGCCGTCATCCTCGCCACCCTCGCCGCCTACGGGCTGACGATCCTCAAGGTCTGGGGCAACCGGACGTTGTCGGCAGGGTTCGTCCTCGGCCTCACGCTCCCCGTCGAACTCGTGGTGGTCGCGCTCTACTTCAACCTGCGCGAGATCGGTCTCACCAACTCCTATGCCGGCGTCATCCTGGCCGAGGCGGCGCTGTTCATGCCGTTCGGCGTGTACTGGATGCAGGCCCACTTCTCGGGCGTGCCCGACGAACTCGTCGAGGCGGCGCGCATCGACGGCGCCAGGGACCTCGTCGTGCTGGCACGCGTGCTCCTCCCGATCTCCTGGCCCGCGATCACCACGCTCTCGGTGCTGTACTTCATGTGGTCCTGGAACCAGTTCCTGCTGGTCCTGGTCATGATGCAGGATCCCTCCAGGCGCAACGCACCGACCGGCCTCGGCTTCTTTGTGGGCCAGTACTCCACCGACATCCCCCTGCTGTCGGCCGCGTGCCTGATAGTGATCGCCCCGATCGTCGCGGTGTACATCACGTTCCAGCGCAGCTTTGTCAATGGCATCACGCAGGGCGCCATCAAGGGCTGACCGAACATCCCTGACTGGTGCAGGAGGACGACGACCCTGAAAAGGGGCCCGCCATAGCGCAACACAGTTGCGTTCGCAGGTGGGGCACCGATGGCCAGAGGACGTCAGGGAGCGCGACGTCGCTGCGTTGACTTCCTGTTGCAGGACGCGGCTTGCCGCCGCGGCGGGCAGCGCCCGGTACTGCAGGGTGCGGGCTGGGCGCGACCAGCCTGGCCAGGACGTCGGAGCACACGTTCTGGCGGGGTGGCTCGCCAGCTCACCGAGTGCCCGCCGTCGTGCTCGAGTGGGTGGTGTGCTCGATCGCTGCGACCGGTCCTGCATCAGCCCACGACAGTGCCTCATGATCAACGAGACCGCCTCGGGCCCGATGAGACAAGACAGCCAGGCGCCTCGGGCCACAAGGAGCGCGAGGCGGATCAGAATCGAATAGATTTCATGTTCTGTTCGGTATCAAACTGGTGCCGCGACGGCGATGCGCTCCCTGCGTAGCGAGTACGCCTCTGACGCGGGCGGCGTGGAGGCGATGATGCGAGACCATCGCGCTGTGACGTGGGAGTCCCGCCCCGCGTAACCTCGGCCGAACTGCACCTTGCGGACGTCGATGAACCTGACATCGACGCCCGTCCCCTGCTCCCTCCCACGGCCGCAGCGTTCCCGTGCTCTTCTCGCTGGGTGCACGGTGCTGAGGCGATACCTGTGCCGCACAAATAAAGGAACGACGGAGCGGCCTTATGCACCAGGTGGAACGCTCGATAAGCGCTCCCGCCACCAAGGCCGTTCCGCCGTTCCCTGCGTGCCCTCTGCCGACGGGTGACAAATCCGCCGCGATTAAGAGAGGGTTTCGCACTTTCCAGTATAACGCGTGGGAGACAACGAAGATGCAGGAGGCCAAAGCCGCAGGGAGTGCCTTCACTCGCATAGGGCTTTCCGCGGTCGGTCGTGCTGCGGGCGCCAGTAGGCGGCGATGATCTGGTCTGCCTCCCGCACATGGGGCGCGCTACGGGCGTGGGTCCAGGCTCGGCGGATTTTGGTGAGTCGTTGGTGCAGGCGCGCAGATGTCAGGACGGCCAGATCGGGTGCGAGGGCGAGCACGGTGTGCGCGGCGTCTTCGGGGCGCCGCTGGTGGATTTGCGCGAGTGCCAGACGGGTGGTGATGAGTGCTTTGGTGCGGCGTTCGATGGGGCGGCGGCGGCTGAGGGAGGCGGTGTAGTGGTTTTCGGCGCCTTTGTGGTCGCCGAGCTGGGTGAGGTGAGTCCGATCTGGTTTTCATATGAGGGGCGCCGGTAATCGCCGGTCCAGCCTCGCAGCAGCGGCGCTACGCAGTGGGCGAGGTAGGCGGCGGCGGCCGTGCGGGCGTGGCCACCGCCGAATTGGTCGTCGAGGTCGCCGAACGCTTTGGTCGCGGTGCGGATGCGTGTGAGGTCTCCGGCCCCTCCCTGGCGTTGGGGGCCCGATCGTGCAAGGACGGTGGCGGGTAATGGGATCTGCCGCTGACCCAGTTGGACAGGCTCGCGGCCGTGCACGACGTCGGGTGGGAGACCAGCGCGCTCGGCCTGCGGGCGGAGCACGGTCTTGGTCTTGTCGAGGTGCCCGTACACCGTCGACCTCGGCACGCCGAACATGTCGGCGATCTGTTGGACGCTCTTTTCCCGTTCGTCGCAGAGACGTTGGGCGAGCGTGGCCAGGTCCCCGGTGAGCTCGGGCTCGCGTCCGCGCCGACCCGCCCGCCGACCCGGCCGCGGTCCCGCGCGGACGCGAGCCCGTTCGCCACAATCAGCTCCCGTTGGGGCTCCGCCAGTACGGGCAGCATCCCGAACATGGCCTGGCCTTCCATGGTGGCGGTGTCGGGCGCTGCTCGATGACGTGCAGCCCGATACTCCGCTCGCGCAGCTCGGCACCGAGGGTCACCAGGTGCAGGACGGAGCGGGAGCCGGTCGAGCCTGGTCACCTTCAAAGTGTCGCCCTCGCGCAGCAGCTGCCCGACGAGGTCGAGCTTCGGGCGGGACGCCTCCGCACCGCTGCCGCCGTCGATGTGGATGTTGTCGCGGTCAACGCCGTCGCGTTGCGGGGGGCGGGGCGGCTTGTGCTGAGCGTGGACCAGCAGGACCGCACCGTACCGGTGTCCGGCGGGATGATTTCCGTGCGGCGCTCAACACGCCAGGGGTGACCTCCGAGCCTGCCGGGTGTCGTGGAGCAACGGGTTTCAGGTGCTCGGATATGCAGTCCGATCGACCGAGGTCATTCGAAACCCCCAAGACCGCCACCAACACGACGACGATCACCCTAAACAGCCGCGCTCACCCCCGCGGCCCATTTCTGTCGTACTCCGGCCGTCCCCCCACGGGCCCAGGAGGTAGTTGTCGACCATGGACCCGAGCCCTCCATACGTGCTGACCTCGCTCTGCTCCATCACCGCGCAGACAGCGAAGGCCAGGCCATGCTCGACGAGCCAGGACTCGGCGAAGCCTCTCGACCGTTCCCAGAAGTCGTCACGACCGCGGCATGCGAGCTCGGCGACCAACGACGTGCCCATGGGGCTCGGCTCACCGGCCAGGTGACGCCGCGCCCGCCCGACCATGGCCGGGTCGGAGCCGCGGGTCGTCGAGCGCCTCCTGGATGCCCTCCCGTGCGTGTTCGACGAACCTGCGAGCGGCGTCCGCCGCCGAGTGATCGATCTCCACAGGGAGGCCCGGCAGACCCCTGCGGCGAGGGTGCAGCGCCGCGTGCAGCCGCCCCGGGAACACCAGCGCATCCTCGCTTCACCGCGTTTGATCACCCATGACGGCGCACGACAGCCGAGCCGGCCGGCGCCGAGGACTGTTCTATGCGATCGCTTCGGCGAGCAGGCGGATCTGCTCAGGGTCTGACGAGGTCGGGACGAAGATGAGCTCATCGCAGCCGCTCGATTCGAACGCGGCCGCGTAGGCCTTGACCATCTCGGTGTTGATCGCGGCGCTCGCGGCGATCTGCTGGGCCATGTCGCCGAGGAAGCCGTAGTAGTGCAGCAGGTAGGCGTCGGCCTGCGCGCGGGCGTCGGGGCCGAGCGCGAAGTAGGCCAGCGTGAGCTTGCGGGGTCTGCCGTCGCGTCCGGCCTTCTGCCAGGCGGCGTCCACGGCCGCCGCGGCCTGGGCGAACATCTCCGGGGTGCCGCCACCCATGATCCAGCCATCGGCCAGCCGGGCCACCCGGTCGAAACTCGCCTCGGCCGAGCCGCCCAAGATGAGCTCGGGTCCCCCCTCGCGGACCGGCTTGGGCCCGATCGCACCACCGTCCCCGTACGGCCTGCCGGACCAGATCTCCTTCATCTCGGCCAACTGCTCCTCCAGGCGGTGGCCCTTGCCCTTGGTGGGCACCCCGGCGGCCGCGAAGTCGTCGTCACGTCCGCCCAGGCCGAGGCCGAGCACCAGCCTCCCGCCGGAGAGCCGGTCCAGCGAGGCTGCCTGCTTGGCCAGCAGCGCGGTGTTGGAATGCAGCGGAGCGAGGAGCACGCTGGTGGTCAGCCGGATCCGGCTGGTGACCGCCGCGGCGGCGGCAAGGGCGATCAGCTCGTCGAACGTCGGGTACACCAGCCTGCCGATCGTGCCGAGGGTACTGAACCCCGCGTCCTCGGCCCGACGTGCCCAGTCGGTAAGGGCCGCGCCTTCGGTTCCAGGGACGGTGTTGGGAAGCCCGATCCCGATGTCCATCTGTGCCTCCGTAGAGAAGAACGCTGAGGCAGAGTTCCTACCGCGAGCCCGGCCACTTACTCGGCGGTGCCGGTCGACGGCGTCGAAATGACGTCAAGGGAGGTCACTGATTTGTCACTCACCAGGGTCCAGAGGCGTCGGTCCGTCGCCAGTGCGGCCGCCGTGATGCGTTCGTCCCCGTGGTGGACCGAGCCGAACTCCGAGCGCCAGGCCAGGGCTCGAAGGGTGTGGACGTGGAGGACCGCTCACGCCGAGTGCGGCGGCACGGCATGTGCCCGCGATCATGGAGCGGCGCCCCCGAAGAAGCTGCATCCGCCGTGGGTCTCGGACGTTGTCCGGGCGACCGCCGACGTCCTGGCCGGCACCGGCTGGCCGGGGCTGACCGCGACCTGCAGAACGAGCGGGCCGACGCGTCCGGCCCACCCGCTCTCGCCGGCATCCGCCGCGACGAAGTCAGGGAGGCTCTCCTCGGGAGGGGGTCCTCCCCCGCGTCCCTCGCACGTACCCGCGGGGTGAGCCGCGCCGCCGTGCGCACCCGCGCTGGCCGGCCTCGCTGACCCGGCCGGCACCTGTCACCGAACCGACACCGCGATCCTCACTTGTCGCGACTGACCGGGCAGAGGTGGTCTGCCGGTAGTGGCACCCACGGTGGTTGTTGCGCCTTGCGCTGCTGAATCAGGTGGTGGCCGCGTTGTTCAGCGTCTGGATGATCTCCGGTGAGAGCCGGACCTGGGAGGTGGCGATGTTCTCCTCCAGGTGGTCGATGCTGGCGGTGCCGGGAATCAGCAGGGTGTTGTCGTAGGTGGCCAGAAGCCATGCCAGGCCTACCTGCGCAGGTGTGGCACCCACGGCCGTGGCGGCTGCGATCACGCTGGGGTGTTCGGTGACCTTGGAGAAGCCTGGGAAGGCCGACCCAAGGGGGAAGAAGGGCACCCAGGCGATGGCGTTGTCCCGGCAGATCTGCAGAAGGGGCTCGCTGGAGCGGTCCAGCAGGCTGTACTGATTCTGCACGCATGCAATGCCTGCGGGCAGGGCCTGGTTCAGCTGATCAGCGGTGATGTTGCTGAGCCCGATTCCGCCGATCTTCCCCTCGTCGCGCAGGGCCGTCATCTCGGCGAGCTGGTCGTCCAGAGCCACCTGCTGGTCGGGCCCTGCCGGGCTGCCGTCCACGCGGGTGTCCAGGATCCGCAGATTGACCACATCCAGGCGCTCCACACCCAGAGCGGCCAGGTTGCGCTCGACCCCGTCGCGTAGCTGCTCGGGCCGCTGGGCGGGCGCGATCTGGCCGGACGGCCGGTCGTCCGCGCCGACCTTGCTGACCAGGACGAGGTCCTCGGAGTAGGGCGAGAGCGCCTCACGGATGAGCTCGTTGGCCAGGCCCAGACCATAGTACTGAGAAGTGTCGATGTGGTTCACGCCCAAAGCGATCGCGCGGCGCAGCACGGCCAGGGACTGCTCCCGGGACGGCGGTACGGGACGTCCAGGCCCGGGGACCTGCATAGCACCGAACCCGATCCGGGCCACGGTACGGCCGGCCAGCACAGTGGTGCCGCCAGGCGCAGGGATATGGGCGTCGTTGACAGGCATGTGTCTCCTCATGAGGTGAGAAATGTTCATATGGCCGCGGTCGGTCTCCGTCGGACACCGATCCGGCCCAGCGATTCAGGGGCGGGCGGGGCGTCGGGCGGCAGGTAGACCGGGTGGCCTCCGGCCCCTGCCGCACGGACGTGCGAAGCCGTGAGAAGAGCCGCGCGAGAAGGCGGGTGAACAACGGTCACGTCCAGCGGAGTGGTGCAAGAGTTGATCTCCACGTGATCCTGTTTCTGCAGGTTAAGCGGTGAGTTCTCGCTGGTCGATCTCGGGGTCGGGTGTGTTGCCCTCGACTACTCGAAGGCGGGCTTTGGCCATGGACTCCAGGCCCATGTAGCGGCGGGCCTCGGTCCACTCGTCGGTCCGCTCCATCAGGACGGCGCCGACGAGGCGGACAGTCGCGGCCTGGTCGGGGAAGATCCCGACCACGTCGGTGCGCCGCCGGATCTCCTTGTTCAGCCGTTCCTGGGGATTGTTCGACCAGATCTGCCGCCAGAGCTGGCGCGGGAAGCCGGTGAGGGCCAGCAGATCGGGTTCGGCCTCGGCCAGGTGCTCGGCCGCGTCGGGGTGCTTGGCCTCCAGCGAGGCCACCACGCGGGCGTGCTGGGCGTGGACCTCCTCGGCGGCGGGCTGGTCGAAGATGGTGCGCACCAACGTGGCCACCCACGGTTGCGCCGACTTGGGGACGCGGGAGAGCAGGTTGCGCAGGTAGTGCGCGCGGCACCGCTGCCAGACCGCCCCGGGCAGCGTGGATCCGATCGCCTAGACCAGGCCGGCGTGGGCGTCGGAGATGACCAACTGGACGCGGGTCAGGCCTCCGGCGACCAGCCCGCGCAGGAACGCCAGCCACCCGGCGCCGTCTTCGGTCGAGGTGACCTCGACCCCGCGGATCTCGCGGTGCCCGTCGGCGTTGATGCCGGTGGCCACCAGCCCGTGCACGTTGACGATCCGGCCGCCCTCGCGGACCTTCTGGGTCAGGGCATCGACCCATACGAACGCATACGGTCCGCCCTCCAAAGGGCGGTAGCGGGACGCGGCGACCTGGGCGGCCAGCACCTTGGACATCTCCGAGACCTGGCTCTTGGAGATGCCCTTGATGCCCATCTGCTCGACCACTTGTCCACCCGAAGCGTGCTGACGCCCAGCAGATAAGAGGTGGCCACCACCGAACCAGGGCCTGCTCGGCCCGACGACGGCGTTCCAGCAGCCACTCGGGGAAGTAGGACCCGCTGCGCAGCTTGGGGATCGCCAGCTCCACGGTGCCGGCGCGGGTGTCCCAGTCCCGGACCCGGTAGCCGTTGCGGCGGTTGACCCGCTCCTCCGAACGGTCCCGTAGCCGGCGCCGCACACCGCATCGGGCTCACACGCCCCGATCTGCTCGGCCAGCCAGCCCGCAGGGTCCACACTGTTGTCCACGGCCATCGCGTTCCTCTCCTTCTGATCTTGGTCGATTCGAAGGAGGACGCGATGGCCGTCTCACCTCACGACGCCACACCCTCTGACCAGGTTAAACACATACACCACCTGCGTGGACGCAACCACAGCGGGCCGAGAACGCCGACTCCAAGCAAGTTAAGAGGCTTTCAAGGCGGCCGATGCGGCTTTTGTCGCCGACCTGAGCCCCGTCCCCGGACGACGCGGTCACAGTAATCGACTGCCCAGGTGAGCGCTTCGGGCATCTGGCCATGCGGACTGTGGCTCCCTCGTTGGCTCCCGAGACTACGAAGCGGTCATCGGGACACGAGATCAGGTCAGAGACAACACCCTGACCTGCGCGAACTTGGGATAGGCGATACTGGGTTCGAACCAGCGGCCTTTTCAGTGTGAACATGATCGATCAAGGCCAATCAAGCCCGGGGGAGGCCGCCTCTCAACAACGCCGCAGTTCAGGCAGCATTCTTCGCTTCATCACAGCGCACCTCAGGGAAGATCGAGTCCGTTGCGATCGCCCGCAATCAACGCCCGCGTTGCGACAACCGCACCAACTCAGGGCAGCCAGAGGCGCCAGGCCCGACCCGAGTCTCTGAGAAGCCACTCCGATCTTGCCCATCGGCATGCCA
Organism: Actinomadura sp. NPDC023710; assembly: GCF_040639875.1. Lineage (NCBI taxonomy): Bacteria > Bacillati > Actinomycetota > Actinomycetes > Streptosporangiales > Thermomonosporaceae > Actinomadura > Actinomadura sp. NPDC023710. The sequence continues at coordinate 4,413 of NZ_JBFAGB010000061.1, read as the reverse complement.
CTCCCCCTGTGGCACATCCGAACCTCCACCCCTACCCGCCGGCCGATCCGGCAGCTGGGTCGATGAGCGCGGGTTGAACCATCGGCGCAGGCGGGTCGGGGTCCGGTCAGTGGTCGCCGCAGGCAACCACAAACCTCCCGCCGCGTCACGGGAGTGACGCCCGGGGCCACGGCAAGGGCCAGCACCAAGGCGGGGCAACGCAGCTCACCGGGGGTCCTTCCGTTGCGAGGCCCCGAAGGAGGCCTGGGCATCTGGGTGAGGTGCTGCTGGAGACTGGTAGTCGGGCGTGGGCCGGGGCGATGTTCGGGCTGGTGGCCGACCGAGACCGGGAATGCCTCCCGGCTGCTGTACCTGCTTGCGTCCGACATGCCGGTCCTGGCCGATCGGGGCCTCGACCACACCGCATTCCTGGAGAAGATCGAGATCTCCGCCCGGGGGCATTGACAACCAGCGCCGGGCCTTCGCTACCCGGCCTTGCGGTTAGCCTGGCTTGATGTCGAGGGGACCGAACGGCCGGAAAGCGAATCAACGAAGTGACCGGAAGGCCGGGCAGCGGAGAAACCGGAATTTGAAGCAGCGAAACCAAGGGCGGTCAGGGGCGGGGAACGATCAGAAAGCATTGACCTGGTCTGGATCCCTGGGCTGCCTGCTCGGCTGGCTGGCCCTACTGGCCCTGGCAGCCGGAGTAGGAGTGTTCTTCCTGGCTGCTGTACAGCTGATCCTAACGCTTGCGGGTCGGGGCGACGAGGCCAGCCTCTTCCCCCTGGTGCCGGCCATCGGCATCACGATCGGAGTGCCCGCCGTCATCGACCTGGCGGTCAGGTTGGCCGGACGACGGCGCATCTCCGCTTCGCTTCCAGTGGCCAACTACGAGGAACTGGGCCGGGATGCAGCCTCCTTCGGCACCATGCGGGTCCCGCCCGGACTTCAGGAGCTGTCGTTCGTCCCGATGCTGCTTTTGATTCCAGTCCTCGTGGTCGGGCTAGGCGATACCGACGGATGGGGCGCAGTGATGGGAGTTCTCGTCGGCATCGTGATTGCTGTGCCTCCAATGTTCTGCGGCTTGTTCGGTGGCCCGCACCTGGTGCTCTTGGGCAACGTCGCCTGGCTATTCTGGGCGTGGCTGACGGTGGAACGCCACTTCCAAGCGTCCGTCGTAAGCGGCGCAACACTGGGGGCAGCGCTGTGGGTAATGCTCTACTTGTACTTCGCCCGCGCCACCGCCAGGAAAATTGGAAACAACTCAGCGACCTAAAAGGGCATGTCGTGCGCGGTCAGCTTCGCGAGCCCCTTGTAGCAGGTCACGGCGGCGAGGGTGAAGGATGCGGAGAGCAGGTGGCCGTAGCGTTCGTGGAGGATGGTCAAGCGCCGGGTAGCCGACCAGCCAGGACAGCGTCCGTTCGATCATCCAGCAGAAGCGGCCCAGACCTTCGCCAGACTCGACGCCGAGTCGCGCGATGCGCGGCACGGTGCCGCGCCCGCGCCGGCCAGGCCCGTCGCTCGGCGGAGTTGTGGACCTGACGGTACGATTCCTGACCGGCCGACGCCGAGGCGGTCCGCGCCGAACGGCCGGATCGCCGGTAACGCCCTCAAATAAGGTCATCGATCATGTGTATCGGTGTCTCCTAGTGCGGTGACCACGAACCTTCACCGGATCTGGTCAGGCGGCCTTGGGGCGGTGGCGTCCCCAGCGTTGCTGGCGTTCGCTGCCCTTCCGGCTGCATCACGCGGGTGCGGACTCGACCTACTCATCGAGGAACGATCCGCACCGTCATGCCCCGGCGCATCGAGTCGGCGGTGGCGCACCACGAAACAGGGAAAGGATCTGGCCAGCAAAGCCCTCTCGCTCCACCAAGGCCGGCAGCCCTCAAGATCAACATCAGTTCGACCGCCCTTCACATTCTCCTCGGCGAACTCCGCATGTATGCCGAGGCCGTCCTCGACGCCAGAAGCCCCTAGGTTGAGGGGGTCCGTCAACGAGGCCACTCTTGTTTGCCATGGCCCTGGCCCGCATCGACCAGGTCGAACTGACCATTCCACGGCCGGTGGCCAGCGCATGATCCCTGACGGGCCAACGCGAGTAGGATGACCTGTCGTGTGCCCGCGTGATCGAGTACCAGCGGCGCGGGTTGATCCACTTTCACGCCGTGGTGCGTCTGAACGGGCCGGGCGGCACCATCAGCCTCCGCCGGCGTGGGCGACAGCCGACCTGTTGGAGCGCACGCTCCGCACCGCCGCCGCGCTGCGGGCGCATCAAGCAACTGTTTGGGGCCGGTCTGTCGTTCCGCGCTCATCGACGGACACAAGGACGGGTGTGTCTTTTCTCCTCATTGCGGCTATGCCCAGCAGCGCGAAGGCGAGAACGGCCGCGATGGTCCGTACCGCGTGAGCGGCCTGCCAGCGGTCCCGGACGCTCGCCCAGTCCGCGGGCGGCGCCTTCACGCTCCAGTCGGCCTGATCGCTGTTGATGGGAAGGTTGACGATGAGGGTGGTGACGAAAGCGGTCAGGAACAGGGCGAGCGCCGCCAGCGTCAGCCAGAACACGCGCCCTCGCGTCCGAACGGCGGCAGCGACCAGCGCCACCGTGGTGATCATCGCCGGTATCAGCGTGACCGAGGCGAGAGTGTCCAGCCGATCAAGCTCGATATGACGAACCTGGGTGTATACGGAACGGTCGTACTGACGCAGGGAGGATTCCAGGACGAGCACGCATACGAGGAATCCCGCGAACAAGCCGCCGAAGGTCAAGCTGAGGAAGCGAATCAGGCGGAGCAACGCGTCTTTTTTCATGACTCATGGTCCCTTGGTGTGCGGATGATGGTGGGGGTGGCGTGCGACTGATCGAAAGGAATCACAGGCCGGTGCTATCCCAGCGCCTGGCGGCCGGAGGGAACTATCAGTTCATGAATATGTCGGCATGGTCGGCGACCCAGTCGCCGTAGGTGCGCGCGGGACGGCCGAGCATCCGCTCCACCTTCCCGCTGACGGTCTCGGCGGACCCCACGCCGCGGGCGTGCCGGGAGATCAGGGCGTCGAGGAACGGCTCGAGGAGGCCGCGCTGCATCAGGCCCTGCTTGTGGACCTCGGGAGGCACCTCTTGGCACTCGATCGTCCGGCCGATGGCTTGGCCGGTGATGGATGCCAGGTCGTCGTGTGACAGCGGTTCGGGCCCGGTGAGCCGCACCTTCGTGCCGTCCAGGCCAGTGTTCAGCAGCGCGTGCACCGCGGACCTGTGGCGCCCAGGCCATGAGGGTGCTGGCGGCGACTGTGGATGACCGCCGGCTCACCCAATCCAGGCCGCTCTCAATAGCGGCCTGCTCGACCTCTTTATTGCGGTCACCCAGGAAACGGGACGGCTGCTCGGACAGGTCGTCGTCCACGTTAACGGCGGAGAGCACCACCACCCGTCCGACACCCGTTCCTTTGCGAGCGCCAGCAGGTCGGCGGCAGGCTCCAGTGGCTCGCGGATGCAGGAACGGGGCAGTGACGCCTTCCAGCAGCGGGATGAACGTCTCGGCCCGCGACCGGTTACCCCTCACGACCTCAACGCCCGCGAGTTGACTCACGTCGTGTGGGTGACAGCTGACCGCTCGCACCTTGACGCCCTCTGCCGTGAGCTTGCCGATCAGCGGTCTCCCGATGGTGCCCGTCGCACCGGTTACCAGGGATCATGAATCTTCACTCCATCCGTGAGGTATTGGTCCAATATACTATGAGTTCCAAAATTCTTTCCTTGCGGGGTTCGCCTCGGTGTCGGTGCTCGACCCCGGCGTCCTGCGCGGCGTCACCGCCCGGCGCCTGAGCACGGCGCTGCGCGGCCGCCGCTTCGAGGAGCCGCACCGCCACGGCAAGTGGCTGCTCGCCCCGGCGCAGGGCCCGGTCGTCCTGCTCCACTTCGGCATGACGGGTTCACTCACCTGGCACCGCCCGGACGAGCCGCGCCACCGTCACGACCGCGTCGTCTGGGAACTCCCCGACGGCGAACTCCGGTACCGCGACATGCGCAAACTCCAAGGCGTCCGCCTGGCCGCCACCACCAAGGAGGCCGACGAGACCCTCGCAACTCTCGGCCCGGACGCCCTGGACCTCTCCCGCGACGACCTGGCCGCCGCCCTCACCCACCACCGAGGCCGCCTCAAAACGACCCTCACGGACCAGGCGGCCATCGCCGGCCTGGGCAACCTCCTGGCCGACGAAATCTGCTGGCGAGCCCGCATCAACCCCCTACGCCCCGCCCGCGACCTGACCGCTCCGGACGTCACCACCCTCCACCGAGCCATGCGCCGCGTCCTCCACGACTCCATCAAGGCCGCACGCGTCCCGCCCCGCAGAACCTGGCTCACCGGAGCCCGAGACACCCCGACCCCTACCTGCCCCCGCTGCGGCACCCCTCTGAAAAGCCGCCGCCTCTCC
>NZ_JBFAGB010000060.1:0-36463 GCF_040639875.1 Actinomadura sp. NPDC023710 | reverse complement strand
GGCCGGCGTGGTGCTGGCGCTGCTGTTCCTCCAGGTGTTCGCCTTCAGCCTCGCCTGGATCTGGGCCCTGGTCGGGGTGGCGGTGCGCCAGGCGGCGTCGGCGCAGATGCTCATCATCACGCTGGACTCGGTCCTGCTGTTCGGCAGCAACATCATCGCGCCGCGCGAGACCATGCCGTCGTGGCTGCAGACCGTCATCGGGGTCAACCCGATCACGCACGCGGCGACGGCCGTGCGCGGGCTGATGCAGGGCACCGAGACCGCGGGCCAGATGGGCCGGGCGTTCCTGGCCTGCGCGATCCTCGTCGCGGTCTTCGCGCCGCTCACGGCGTTCGCGTACTCGCGGCGCGGCCGCGGGTAGCGGCGAACGGGCCGCCGCGCCCCTCCCGAGGGGGAGAGGCAGGCTGTGCTACTTTAATTTGAAGTAGCATCGGTGGAGCGGTGGCGCGACCGCACCCGGTCCGGACGGAGGGTCATGCCTGGCCAGCACACATCGGGTTCCGCGCCCGTCCCAGAGGAGCCGGGCGGTCCCCGGTACGTCGCCGACTACCTGGAACGTCTCGGCGTCGGCGACCCGGGCGAGCCGTCGCTCTCCGGACTCTTCGCCCTGCACCGGGCCCATGTGGAGCGGGTGCCGTACGAGGTGCTGGAGATCCAGTTGGGACGGCCGACCACCGCGGACCCGCGTTACGCGGCCGGTCAGGTGCTGAAGGGGCGCGGCGGGTACTGCGTGCAGCTCAACGGCGCGTTCTCCACTCTGCTGACGGCGCTCGGATACGACGTCACGTGGCACCGGGCCGGCGTTCACGCCGGCCGGAAGCTGCCGCCGGTCGGGCCGGCCGAACCGGCCCCGCACCTGGTGCTCACCGTGAGCGTCGAGGGCGGGGCCTGGATGGTGGACGTCGGCCTCGGCGACGGGCTGCACGAGCCGCTGCCGCTGCGTGCCGGGGCGTACCGCCAAGGACCCTTCACCTTCCATCTCGGCCCCTCGCGGTTCGGGTCCGGCGGCTGGCGCTTCGAGCACGACGACGGCGGCGCGATCGCCGGGCTCGACTTCTCGATGGAGCCGGCCGGTCCGGCGGACTTCGCCGAGTGGCACCCCTACCTGGCGACCGATCCCGAATCGCGCCTGGTGCGGACCGTCGCGGTGATGCGGCGCGACGCGACGAGCGTCGACAGCCTGACGGGATGCATGCTGCGGCACGTCGACGACTCCGGCAGGACGACCAGGGAGCTCGGTACCTTCACGGAGTGGTACGGCGCGCTCGCCGAGGTCTTCGATCTCCCGCTGGCGGACGTGGGCCCGCAGGAGCGGACCGCGCTGTGGACGAAGGTCCGGGGCGCCCACGACGCCTGGCTCGAAGCGAGGGCCCGGCGGTCCGCGGCCCGGACCTGAGGACGACGCCCGGGCTGAGGAGAATGCCCGGGCCCGGGTGCACCGGCCGGGCTAGGCCGGAACCTCGACCCGCGTGTCGTCACCGACGACCAGCCGGGGCCGGGCCGAGGCGCTCACGCTGGCGTTGCGGCCGATGATCGAGTCGTGCAGCCCGGCGAAACCGGAGATGGACGCGTTGTCGAGGACGATGGAGCCGGTCACGCCGGTGCGCCGCAGGACGCAGCCCCGGCCGATCGACGTGCGGGGACCGATGTGGCTGTCCTCGATGACCGAGCCCGCACCGACGATCACGGGGCCCTGGATGCGGGAGCGCACGATCCGCGCTCCGGCCTCGACCACGACCGCGCCGTCGATCTCGCAGTGCGCGTCGACGTCACCGGCGATGCAGGGCTGCAGCGTTTCCAGGAGGCGGCGGTTGCAGTCCAGGACGTCCTCCGCGCGGCCGGTGTCCTTCCAGTAGCCGGCGTACTCGCTGGCCCGCACGTCCGCGCCCCGGGCCAGCAGCCACTGGACGGCGTCCGTGATCTCAAGCTCCCCGCGCGCGCTCGGCTCGATCGAGGCCACCGCCTCATGGATGGCCGGGGTGAAGAAGTACACCCCGATCAGTCCGAGATCGCTCCGGGGGTCCTCCGGCTTCTCCACCAGGCGCTCGACCCGGCCTGCGACGTCCAGCTCCACCACCCCGAAGGCGCGCGGGTCCGCCACCTTGTGCACCAGCACCTGGGCGTCGGGGCGCTGCGCGGCGAAGTCCAGGGCGACGTCCGCGACTCCGTGGGGCAGCATGTTGTCGCCCAGGTACATCACGAAGTCGTCGTCGGCCAGGAAGGAGCGAGCCAAGATCACGCAGTGCGCGAGACCGAGCGGCCTGTCCTGGTGGATGTAGGTCACCCGCGCGCCGAACCGGGAACCGTCGCCCGCGAAATCGATGATCTCCTGGGCCCGGTCGCCGACGATGATGCCGATCTCCGTGACACCGAGGGCGCGGATGTTGAGAAGGACGTACTCCAGAACCGGCTTGTTGGCGATCGGCATCATCTGCTTGGCCATGGAGTGGCTGAAAGGACGCAGCCGCATTCCCGATCCACCCGACAGCACCAGAGCTTTCATCGGTTGCTTCCTCGCAGGCGCATAGAAGGAGCGTCGGCCTCCTGCCAAGAGGACAGGAGCCCGGCGGAGATGGTTTCGGCCATGGTGGGCGCCGCCGCGTCCCCGTCGGACAGCAGCGGCGGCTCCGTGATCCCCCAGGGAAGCGCGAGGTCGGGATCCAGCGGGTTGATGGAGATCTGGGCGTCAGGCGTGTAGGTGCTGGACAGGGCGTAGCAGATGCAGGTGTCGTCGGTGAGCGCCAGAAAGGCGTGGCCGGCGCCTTCGGGGATGTAGACGCTTCGGCCCGACCCGGCGTACAGCTCGTTGACCGCGTGGTGCCCGAAGGCCGGGGAACCGACCCGCAGATCGACCACGATGTCGCGCACCGCGCCGCTGACGCAGGTGACGTACTTGGCCTGACCGGGCGGGACGGTCACGCTGCGGATGCCGCGGAGCGTGTTGCGCCGCGACGTCGAACAGTTGATCTGACGCGGTACGAAAGGGCGCCCCAGCGTGACGTCGAGGACGTCGGCGCGCATGACCTCGAAGAAGTCGCCCCGCCGGTCGGAGTTGTGGTCGGAGGTGAAGACGTAGGCCCCGGGAACGGCCGTCTCACTGACGTGCATGCCGCGCCGATCGTGACAGTCGCATCGCGGGGCCGCCTTCAGCCCCGGTCGGCGCGGTACGTCGCACGGAGGCTGGTCGAGGGGGCCAGCCAGGCCATGTCGGCGACGTTGGCGCGCGCGTGGGTCCAGTTCGCCACCAGCCGCCAGCCGCGGTCCTGCATGTAGGCCGCGACGGCCTGCCGGGTCGCCCCGCAGTGGTAACGGGCCTCCGCGCTGCCCTCGATCACGGCCAGGTCCAGCCGGTCCAGGTCCGCGCCCGCCAGCACGTCCAGTTCCGCGCCCTGGGCGTCCACCACGAGCACGTTGCAGCCGTGCTGGACCTCGCGCACCGGAACGACCTCGGTGGTGTCCAGCCTGGTCACCGTCATCGGCGGCAGCGGCGCGAGCAGGCTGGCCTGCTGGTCGTACTCCGTGACGTGCAGGGTGGCCGTTCCGCGCTCCCGCCCCGCCGCTGCCAGGACGACCTCCTGGGAGGGCCGGCCCCCCTCCGGCTCCGGCCGGCCGGACAGGTGGCGCCCGAGCTCGCGGGCGAGCGCCGCGGAGTGGTCGCGGTTGGGCTCCACCATGACGAGCCGCCGGAAACCGCACCGGACGAGAGCCGGCACTTCCTGTCCGATATGTGCCCCGACCTGCACCACTCCCACCGGTGCCACGCCGAGCCGGTCCATCAGCCCCGGGAGCTGCCGCTCCCATCGGACGTACACCGGGGCGGCGGACCGATCGATCTCTGTCAGGGCGTGGCCCTGCGAGGCGGGGGAGGACCCGTGGGACATCGACGTACCTCCAGAGAAGACGGACACCACCGCGGTGTTAACTTTAGAAGCATATAGTACAGTGAGGTGGCACGGCGGGCCCGGGGAGCTCCTCCCCAGGATCGCGTCCGCGGCGGGCGGCACCGACGAGTCCGCCGGCGGAACGCGGGACGGACCGGGACGCCGTCGGTTGAGGAGTCATACATGGCCTTGCGTGATGTACGTGTCCTGCTTCTGTATCCGCCGAACCAGACCGCCCCGGGGACGGTGTGCAAGCCGAACGGATCGCTCGCGTATCCCAACCTCGGCGGCGCCCTGCGCGACCACGGCGTCGACGTGCGGGTGTTCGACGCGTGCGTCGGCGACGACTCCGACTCGCTCGACGCGATCTTCGACAAGCCCGGCCAGCTGCCGAGCGGCCTCCTCCGGACGGGCGTCAGCGACGAGCGGATCCTGGAAGAGGCGGCGGCGTACGACATCGTCGGGATCACCTCGATCTTCACGGACCAGGAGACGATGGTCCTGCACTGCGCGCGACTCCTCCGGGCGGCCTTCCCGGAGAAGGTCCTCGTCTCCGGCGGGGTCAACGCGCGGTCGCGGCTGCCGCAGTTCTTCCGGGCCGGTTTCGACGTCGTCTGCCTCTCCGAGGCCGAGGGCACGATCACGAAGATCGCCGACGAGGTGCGCAGGTCGGCCCGTCCGGACTTCGCGGCGATCAGCGGCGTCGCGTTCCTGGACTCCGGTGAGATCCGCGTCAACCCCGCGCGCCCGGACGACGTGGTGTGGGATCTGGACACCCTGCCCATGCCGGCCTGGGATCTGCTGCCGAACGAGCGGTACTGGACCCTCGCCCGGCCGCACTCGGGCGTGTGGGAGTCCGGTACGGAGCTGCGCTACGCGGACATGATGACCTCGCTCGGCTGCCCCTTCCACTGCGCCTACTGCCATATAGCGGGAGAGCAGGAGGGGAGCATGAGCGGCCCCATCGGGCGCTACCGCGCCAAGTCGGACGATCGCGTGCTGCGGGAACTGGACGTCCTGAAAGGGCTGGGCGTGGAGCACGTGATGATCGAGGACGACTCCCTCCTCGGGAACAAGAAGCGCGCCCTGCGGCTGCTGCGGAAGATCCAGGGCGCCGGAGTCAACATCTGCGATCTGAACGGCATCAACATCATCCACCTGCTCAAGCGGTGGAAACCCGATCACGAGGTGCTGGAGGCCCTGGCCGAGGCCGGTTTCACCCAGCTCAACCTGCCGTTCGAGTCGGGCAATCTCCGGATCCTGCGCAAGTACGCGAGCAACAAGCTGAACATCGAGATGGCCGACATCGAATCGCTGATCGTGGCACTGAAGGACTACGGGTTCAAGATCTTCGGTAACTACATGATGGGTTACCCGGACGAGACCCTGGAGGAGATCCAGACCACGATAAACCTGGCCCGCGACCATGTGTCCTTCGGTCTCGACGCCGCGAACTTCTTCATCGTGGTCCCGCTCCCGGGGACGCCGCTGTTCGACACGGCGATCTCGGAGGGGCATCTCCGGAGCGACTTCGACCCGGACACGATGAACATCTACCGGGCGAACATGTCCGGAACGCTTGTGCCGTCGCATGTCCTCGAGGAGTTGCGCAGCCGCGCGTGGGAGGAGGTCAACTCCTCGACATGGAAGAACGCGAAGAAGGCCTGGGCCGCGACGGAGAGCTGACGGCCCTCGCGCGGTGCCGGGCCGGCGACGGTCCAGGAAGGGCCGGGCCATCGCGGCGGAGGCGCCGGCCCGCACGGCCGAGGTTCCGCGATGCGCGGCCAACTGGGTATACACTTCTAAAGTGAACCTGGGAGGCGGTACGGGTACGTGAATCAGCGTCGGAACTACGGACAGTACTGCGGCCTCGCCGGCGCGCTGGACATCGTCGGTGAGCGCTGGACGCTGCTCATCATCCGGGAACTGCTCACCGGACCCTGCCGCTACAACGAGCTTCTGGCCAACCTGCCCGGTCTGGGGACCAACCTGCTGGCGGACCGGTTGAAGTTCCTCACCGAGGTCGGAATCATTCGGCAGCGGCCCCGCGAAGGTTCGAAAGTCCGGGTGTACGAACTCACGGAGCAGGGCGAGGGCCTGCGCGAGGCGGTGCTCGTGCTCGCGCGCTGGGGGCTCGGCGTGCTCACGGAGCCCAAGGCCGAGTACATCGTGCGTCCCCGGTGGGCGGTGCTCGCGGTGGAGGCGATGGCGGCCCCGACCGTGGAAGGCCCCGACGAGCAGTACGAGTTCCGCATCGACGACGACGTGTTCCACATCACGGTCCACGAGGGCAAGGTGTCGGTCGCCCATGGGAAGGCGACCGTCGAACCGGCGCTCGTCGTCCACACGGACGCGGTGACCTTCGTCGACATCGGTGCCGGGCGCCTGGACCCGCTGGAGGCGACGCTCACGAGGCGCATCGTCATGGAGGGCGACGAGGACGCGATCATCCGCTGCTCGCGCCTGCTCGGCCTGGTGGCCTGAGAGAGCACTCCCGCCCGGGGAGTATCAGCGGCCGGCTTCCGGCCTTCAAAGGCAGATCTCGATAGCCGCATGCCCCGTGCCGGTAATACCGCATGCGTCCGGGGACGCGCTCCCCGGTGCCGCGTTCTGCGGCGGATCTTCCGTCGCCGCGCCGCCGACCGCGCCGGAGTTGGCAGTCTTATCTTGACGCCGTCGCGACGATAGCTTTTACTGGCGGCGAGCGCCTCTATTTCCATGACGACATGACGAGACGTTACACCTCGGCGCAGAGTAATGAGCCCACTACGTGATCGCCATCGACATGAAACCATCAGCCCACTCTGATCGCCGATAAGACGGAAAGCGAAGAGCGGTCGCAGCCGTCATCGGGAAGGTGCCATCAGTGGAGCATGTGCGCATGACCAGGCCGGCGCGTCCGAACCTCAGCGCGGGTGGCCTGACATCATATGGCTTCGCCATCGAAGCCGCGATCGGTCGACGCCCCATGCGCTACCTGATCGGCCGCCGTTTCTCCGACCACTCGGCGGTGACCACCCTATTCGTTCTGCACCCGCAGATCCTTGCCGGAAGTCATGTGTGGATAACCGAGAACTCCGCTCGCGGTGAATGCGAAGTGGAAACGCATATACCCACGATGAGGAATTCGGTTCGCCTGGTCGAGCGCTACCTGTTCGACTGCCTTCCACTGACCGACATCGGATATCTGGATCTCATGGCCTGGCGCTATCCGGGGTTGGGCGCCACTCCCGAGGACGTCGAGGTCGACATGTCCTGGAGCCGGTGGCCCGCGGCCGAGCCGCGGTGCTATCTGGGACCGGTCACCACGCCCGGCCTCACCGTCACCGAGGCGATCGACCACGAGACCGGCCTGGTCGTCGCGCGTGCCGTCGAGCGTCTCCGGACACCGTTCCGCCGCTGGGAGGTCGTGGAGATGGGCCGTCCGGACGTGGGCGGGTTGCCCGAGCGGGTCAGGGCCTCCCGCACGAGGACAGGCGGCTGGACGGACTTCCGCCGTGTCGGGGAACCGGTCCCCGTCCCGCAGGAGGCCTTCGACGCCGGGCCCGCACGACTCCGGGAGGCGCTTGAGCGCGGGCTCTCCGGAACGGCGGCCTGATGGTGGATCGTGCCAGTGCCCGCTCCCTGGCGGCGCGGACGGTCCGGATAGGCGCGTGCGGCGGAGCGGCCGCGGTCCGCATGGCGGCCATCGCCGCGACCTCGTCCGGGGGCACTCGCGGAACGCGGCTGGCCGCCGAGCTCGCGCGTCTCATGGAACGGCTGGGCGGGGCGTTCGTGAAAACCGGGCAGATTCTCGGAACCCGCGTGGACCTCGTGGGGGAGACGCTCGCGACCGCGCTCGGCAGGCTGCATGACGACGTGGAGCCGATGACCCCCGAGGAGGCGCTGCGGACCATGCGCGCCGGGCTCGGCCTGACGCCACCCGAGTTCGTGCGGGCGGTCGGGGGGCCGTCGGTGGCCGGCGGCTCGATCGCCTGCGTGTACCGCGCGGAGCGCGGGGGCCGGGCGCTCGCGGTGAAGGTGCGCCGCCCCGGCGCGGGTGCCGCGATCGCGGCGGACATGGCCGTCCTGCGGGCCGCCGCCGGTGCCGCCGCACGGCTCCCGGCCTTCCGGCGGGTGCCGTTCATGGAGATCGTCGACCAGGTCGGCGACTGCCTCATGGCCCAGCTCGACTTCGGCGCGGAGGCGGCGAACCTGCGGCGGCTGCACGACGATCTCGCCGGGATACCGGGCGTCGTCGTCCCGAGGCCCGTCCCCGAACTGAGCGGGGACGGGGTCATCGCGATGGAGTTCATCGAGGGTCTCGATCGCGGCGTGATCGAGGACCTCCCCGCGCGGGTCCGCGAGGCGCAGATCACCTCGCTGGTGCACGCCGTCTACCGGATGCTGTTCATCGAGGGTTTCCTCCACCTCGACCTGCACCAGGGGAACACCTATTTCAAGCCCGACGGCACCGTCGTGGTCCTGGACGCCGGTCTGGTCTTCCGCATGAGCCCCAGGGCGCGGGAGAGGTTCACCGGCTTCTTCGCCGGCATGATCCGAGGAGACGGGGAGGTGTGCGCCGACATTCTGCTGTCAACGGTGCGGCGCACGGACCCGGAAACGGATATTGCGGCCTTTCGCGCTGAGATATCCGACCTTGTCCTGCGAAATGTCGGTATGGTGGCCCGAGACTTCGATCTCCCCGCGTTCTGCCTGGATCTCTTCGATCTGCAGCGGAAACATCGCCTCTACGCCGAGCCGGAGTTCATATTCCCCATGCTCTGCCTGCTCACGTTGCAGGGTGTGGTCAAGCGCCATCACCCGATGATGGACTTCCAGTTGGAGGCCGCGCCTTTCGTGATGCACGGCCTTCTCGTCACGAGCGGCGCGACCGGCTGAGGTGCCGTCCCGGCAGGAGCGCCAGAGGTGACCGTGCCGGGTGCAGGGCCGAGGCCCATCGGAGTCGTGCGGGACCCTCAGGACCGGCTGTGAATGGTAACCCCTGGCGGTGTGATCTCCGCGACTTTATGCGGGCGGCTTTGCCGGTCATGGAATAAGCGGCGGGGTGCGGTTTCGGTGATGGTGTGCATTCTCAGCCGGTGAGGCCGGCCGGTGGATGGCGCCAGGCGGCCGAGCAGGGGATTTCGCGGTCTCGTCCCGAGGCGGTCGGCCTCCCGCCATCGCGGGCCAGCACGACGCCGGCGCCGCCTGCCGGGGCAGGTCCGCGCCCCGATCGCCGGCGTGAGGGCCTTGCCGTCGGCGCCGGCCGCGCAGGAGCCGGGCCCGGACCGCACGAGTTTCCCGGAGACGTCGCGCATGGGCGCGATGAGCGAGATCACGCAGAGCCCAACGCCATTGAGCTGATCTTTTGTGGTGGGACAACTTCATAGCGTGGCTTTGCGCTGTTCGGGCCGACGCGAACCGTCCGCGCGGCTTCCCGAGCCCGCCTGTCCGAGACTACTAAGAGCATGTCTCATGTGGCCCGATGACGGATGCGGCATGATCGGTGTTCGTGTTGTCGGACCTTGCGATCCGGTTGGTGCCGGATGAGCTGTGGGAGATCGTCGGCCCTCTGATCCCGGAGTTCGCGCCGCGGCGGCAGGGCGGTGGGACGGCGCCGGTGAACGATCGGATGGTGTTCACCGCGATCGTGTACGTGCTGACCAGCGGGTGCGCCTGGCGGCATCTGCCGGCCGAGTTCGGCGTGAGCGTGCCCACCGCGCATCGGCGCTTCACCGCGTGGACCAGGGCGGGGCTGTGGCCGCGCCTGCACCGCGCCGCGCTGGAGGAGCCGGGGGCGCGCGGGCAGCTCGACTGGGCGTCGGCGATCGTGGAGGCCGCCGCCGCCCGTGCGAAACGGGCGGCGAACTGACCGGTGCCCGGACGGGGCCGGGCGGGCGAGGCCCTGGAAACGGGACCTCCGAATCCGTCGTCGATCCGAGCCGGCCGCCCCGCTCGCGCGTCGTGCCGCCGTCGCCGGTCATAAGAATCTCACCCTTCCACGTGAGACACGCTTGAAAGGTCAATGTTCCTGGTGCATCTCGGTGAGATCACCTTGGCAAGGCGTTAATAACCGATTCGCCCTATTGACAACCTGGTGAAATAGTTTGACGATGACCATCATTGCTGCTCACCCCGACGGCTGGAGACGATCGGAGGTGGGCGGGCGACGGGCGTTAGGCGTGATCGAAGGGGGGCGGCCGACGGTGGTGGGCGACCGGAGGGGGCCGAAATTAAGTCTGCCAGGGAATTCGCGTGCGCCACGTCCAAGGGGATCCGCAGAAGCCGTGGTCGAAAAATTCATCTCCAGCCTCTGACCTCATTCGGCAACACGCAGCGCATCGCGACTGTTCGGGAGGATATTCGTGTCCGGCTCCGGAAATGGGCAACGTTACACATCGCCTCATCGGTCCCCGATTGAAGAGGCAAATCGGGTCTCCGCGGCCAGAATGGTGCTCGACCAATCGGCGAGGCCGCGGCGAAGCGGTTTGGAGTTGCCCCCCCGACTTCCCTTCGAGACGTGGCAGCGAATCGGACGCCAGATATCCCTTATCTCGGACTGCTCGCGCTGGTGGCTCGGCGACTGGCTCATCTACGGAGAGCGGCATTACCCGAACCGGTATCGGATGGCCATAGAGGCCACGTCGCTCGACTACCAGACTCTCAAGAACTACGCTTGGATCGCGCGCCGCATCCCGAGGTCCCGCCGGCGGGACCAGCTCAGTCTCCAGCACCACGCGGAGGTTGCCGCGCTCCCGCCATCCGACCAGGAGCACTGGCTGCAGCAGGCGGCAGAACTGGGATGGACGAGACGAGAGCTCAGAAAGCGCCTGCGAGAAATCCGCAACGGTGACGACAGCAAGAAGCCGGATGAGGCCACTGTCCGCATCGACGTGATCGCTGAGCGCCAACTCCGCTGGCAGGAGGCCGCCGAAGCGATGGAGCTCAGCCTGGCGGAATGGATCGTGGTCATTCTCGACCAGGCCGCGGGACAGGTCGGCGGAGCCGTTGGAAGCAACGACGAAGAGGCGTGACTTTTCGCCGAGTCGAGTGTATGTGTAGAAGGGCGTAAGGCCACTCAGCGCGCTGCGCGGAAGTTCATGGGGCGCCAGTCGGGTCATCTTTCGGCCGCGATTACCCCATAGACCGTTCTGACCGATGGCCATGGCGGTCGTCGCCAGCACGGCAAGAAACTCTTTGGCCGAACGCCGCCGGTCAATATTGCCACTGTGGGGTTGGAATGGCCGCTGTAGGGAATCTGCTGACGCCGCCGTTGCGCGGCTTCCTCGAAATCGATCCCAAGACCCTCGACGTCGAGCGCCTGGGTTTTCCGCCGGGTGATCCGCAGGCTCGTGCCCGGCTGGCGGACGTGGTGCAGAGCTTCGCCACCGGATTCAACACCTCCCTCGGTGCGGATCCGGCGAGCCTGGATTTCCAGGCGCTGCCGCACGATCTACGTGGATTCGCCTTCGAAGGCGCGGCCATGGGCGTCGCCCTGGCGGACCTGGGCACGTTTTCGGGCGGCCGCAGAGTACGCGCGCTGGCCGAAGGGCCCGGCGCACGGTACATCCACCTGATTCATGTCGGGGTCGGGTGGGCGTACGCGCGCACGCATGTGCATCCGTGGACGGGCATTCGCTTTGGGCGACCACTGCTGCGTTGGCTTGTGTGGGACGGCTGGGGGTTCCATCAGGCTTTCTTCAAGTCCAGACGGGTGTTGGTCCGGCACTGGGTCGAGCGGCCGGCGCGGGGAAATATGCGGACAATCCGGGACCAGGGTGTCGGCCGGGCGCTGTGGTTTTACGCCGGCGGCGATCCGGTCGAGGTGGCCGAGACGATCGGGGCCTTTCCGGCCGCCCGTCGGTCCGACGTCTGGGCGGGCATCGGCCTGGCCGCCGCGTACACCGGCGCCCTCACCCCGGAGCGGCTGGGCGAGCTGCTGGACCGGGCCGCGGGCTTCGAGGAGCACATCGCCCAGGGCGCCGCGTTCGCGGCGAAGGCCCACGTGGAGTCGCAGGAGGTGCCGGAGCGGTCGGCGGCCGCGATCGAGACGCTGACCGGAGCCGCCCCCGCGGTCGCCGCGGCGTGGACGGACGAGGCGGCGGTGACCGCCGAGCGCTGCGGCAGCGGTCCGGAGGGCTACGAGGTGTGGCGCGCGAGGGTGCGTCAGGCGTGGCGGAAGCACAACGAGGGGTGAGGGCATGACCAGAAGGATTCGGGTGTGGCTGGCCCCGATCTGCGCGGCGCTGCTCATCGTGGCGGGCTGGTACAACGCCCGGCTTCCATCGGTGGCGCGGGCGGAGAACGAACGCCTGGCGAGCCGGTTCGCGTTCCAGCAGCAGCCGCTGAACGGCACGGCCTCGCCGCGCGACATACGCACGGTCGCCCCGGCCTACAAGGGGATCGACCACTGGATCTCGTCGGTCGGCGCCGCGGTGGCGCTCGCCGACATCGACGGCAGCGGCCGTGCGGACGAGGTCTGCCTGGTCGATCCGCGCGACGACAGCGTCATGCTGCGCCCCGTACCGGGCACCGGGTCACGTCTCCCGGCGACGAGCCTGGCTCCGCACGGCCTGCCCTACGACAGGACGATGGCGCCGATGGGGTGCGTGCCCGGCGACTTCAACGAGGACGGCCGCATGGACGTCCTCGTCTACTACTGGGGCCGATCGCCGGTGCTGTTCCTGCGCACTCCGGCGGCGCTCGGCAAGAACGAGGCCTTCGCCCCACAGGAACTGATGCGCCCGTACCAGGTGTGGAACACCAACGCGGTGTCGCTTGCCGATCTGGACGGTGACGGCCACACCGACATCGTGGTCGGAAACTACTTCCCGGACCGCGCGCGGGTCCTCGATCCGACGGCGCGCCAGAGCGAGCTGCAGATGCAGGGCTCGATGTCCGCGGGAATCAACGGAGGCGTCAACCGGGTCCTGCGGTTCCGGTCCGCGGAGGGCGGCTCCCGTCCCTCGGCGGTCTACGGCGAGGAGCGCCGGCTCTTCTCCGAGGATGTCGCCAAGGGCTGGACACTGGCGATCGGGGCGCAGGACCTCAACGGCGACGGCCTGCCGGAGCTCTACTTCGCCAACGATTTCGGCCCCGACCGACTGCTCGCCAACGAGTCCAGGCCAGGGAGGCTCAAGCTCCGCCTCCTCAAGGGCGTGCGCCACCTCACCACGCCGAAGTCGATGCAGCTGGGCAGGGACTCCTTCAAGGGCATGGGCGTGGGGTTCACCGACATCAACGTCGACGGCGTGCCCGACATCGTGGTCAGCAACATCACCCAGGAGTACGGGCTCCTGGAGAGCAACTTCGCCTGGGTGAGCACCCGCAAGAAGGTCGTGGGGACGGACGGGCGCGCGTACTACGACGACCACAGCGAGCGGCTGGGGCTGTCCCGGTCGGGCTGGGGCTGGGACATCAAGGCCGGTGACTTCGCGGGCGAGGGGCGCGACCAGATCGTCCAGGCCACCGGATTCGTCGAGGGGAAGGACAACCGCTGGGCCCAGCTGCAGGAGCTGGCGATGTCCAACGACGAGGTCCTGGCGCACCCGCGCCTGTGGCCGAATGTGCAGAAGAAGGACGACATTTCCGGCGACAATCCCAACAGGTTCTTCGTACGCGGCTCGGACGGCCGGTACCACGATGTCGCCGGCCGGCTCGGCGTCGCGGACCGCCAGGCGTCGCGGGGCATCGCGCTCGCCGACGTGGACCACGACGGGCGGCTCGACTTCGCCGTCGCGAACCAGTGGGGTCAATCGCACTTCTACCGCAACGTCCGCAGTGCGCAGCGGCCCTATCTCGGGCTGAGGCTCCTCAGCCCGCCGGGATGCGGGACGCGGCAGGGCGGTTCCGCCGCGACGCCACCGGCCGGCTCCGCCGGAGTACCGGCGATCGGCGCGCAGGTCGTCCTGGACTCCGGAGCCAAGGGCCAGCGGACGGGCCAGGTCTATCCGGCCAACGGCCATGCCGGCGTGTCCTCGCCGGAACTGCTGTTCGCGCTGGACGGGGCCGCGGCGCCGGTCCCCGTCACGATCACCTGGCGCGACTCCTGCGGCACCCGGCACACCGGCAAGGTCCAGGCGACTCCGGGCTGGCACAGCATGCTGCTCGGGCCCGACGGTTCGATCAGGGAGATGGCCTCGTGAACTCGGCGAACGTGGAATCCACGACCGACCCGGCGTCCGCCGCCCCGAGCGGACCCGCCAAGGATCCGCGGATCATCGCGCTGCGCCGGTTCGCGATATCGATCACGGTCTTCAACATCCTCGGGCACACGGTCCTCGGGTTCGAGCCGTCGTGGGCGACCCCGCTCGCCGCGATGGCCGTGGCGTACGTGATGGAACTGGGGCTGGAGACCCTGGACGCCTGGGCGACGCGACGGCCGGTGAAGTACGCGGGCGGGCCGGTCGCCTTCATGAACTTCCTGATGCCCGCCCACATCACCGCGCTGGCCTGCGCGATGCTCCTCTACGCCAACGCGCGGCTGGGCCCGGTCATCTTCGCGGTCATCGTGGCCGTCGCCTCGAAGTATCTGATCAGGGTCCGGATCAAGGGACGGCCGCGGCACGTGCTGAACCCCTCCAACTTCGGCATCGCGGTCGTCCTGGTGCTGTTCCCCTGGGTGGGGATCGCGCCTCCGTACCAGTTCACCGAGTGGGTCGGCGGACCGCTCGACGTGGCGATCCCGGCGCTCATCCTCGCGGCCGGGACGATGCTGAACGCCAAGCTCACCAGGAAGATGCCCCTGATCCTCGGCTGGATCGGCGTGTTCGCGCTCCAGGCGCTGGTCCGGACCCCCATCGAGGGCACGGCGACGCTCAGCGCGCTGCTGGCGATGACCGGCGTGGCGTTCGTCCTGTTCACCAACTACATGATCACCGACCCGGGGACGACACCGGTGCGGCCGCGCAACCAGTTCTTCTTCGGCGCGTCGACCGCCCTCGTGTACGCGTTCCTGGTCCACATCCACGTGGTCTACGGCCTGTTCTTCGCGCTCGTCATCGTGTGCGTGCTGCGCGGCGCCGCCCTGGCGGTCATGGGGGCGCGGCAGCGCGCCACCGCGCAGCCGGCGTCGCTGACCGAGCCCAAGACCGCGCCGCGGCCGGCGCCCGCCCGCGGAGGCGTGCTGGCGACCGGCGAGGAGGCGAAGTGACCGTCGAGAACGACGCGATCGCCGTCGTCGGCCTCGGCTGCCGCCACCCCGACGCCTCCACGCCGGAGCAGTTGTGGGAGACGGTGCTGGCGCGGCGGCGCGCCTTCCGGCCGCTCCCGCGTCAGCGCCTCGACCTCGGCGACTACGGCGACCCGGCCGGCGGTCCCGACACGACCGATCTGCGGTACGCGGCCGTCCTCGACGGCTGGACCTTCGACCGCTCGCGCTACCGGGTGCCCGGACCGGCGTACCGCGTGACCGACCTCGCGCACTGGCTCGCCCTGGACGTCGCCGGCGACACGCTGACCGCCGCCGGCTTCCCCGGGGGACGCGGGCTGGACCGACGGCGCGCCGGCGTGATCCTCGGGAACACCCTGACGGGCGAGTTCAGCCGCGCCGCGCTCATGCGGTTGCGCTGGCCCTACGTCCGCAGGAACCTGGTGTCCGCTCTCGCCGCGCGCGGCTGGGAGACCGCGGAACTGGACGGCCTGCTGCGGGAGGTCGAGGAGTCCTACAAGGAGCCCTTCGCCGAGCCCAACGACGAGAGCCTCGTCGGCGGGCTGGCCAACGCCATCGCCGGCCGGGTGTGCAACCACTTCGACTTCCGCGGCGCGGGCTACACGGTCGACGGCGCCTGCTCGTCGTCCCTGCTCGCCGTCATCACGGCCTGCACCTACCTGCGCGACGGCGACCTCGACTTCGCGCTCGCGGGCGGTGTCGACCTCAGCCTCGACCCGTTCGAGCTGGTCGGGTTCTCCCGGCTCGGTGCGCTGGCCGACTCGGCGATGCGGGTGTACGACGCCCGGCCCACCGGCTTCCTGCCCGGCGAGGGCTGCTCGATGGTCGCCCTGATGCGCGCCGGGGACGCCGTCGCCGCCGGGCAGCGGCCGATCGCCCTGATCAGGGGCTGGGGGATGTCCTCGGACGGGAACGGCGGGCTGACCCGGCCGGACGTCTCCGGGCAGCGGCTCGCTCTGGAGCGTGCCTACGCGCGCGCGGGCTTCGGACCGGAGACCGTGGCGCTGTTCGAGGGCCACGGCACCGGCACCGAGGTCGGCGACCGCACCGAGCTGCACGCCCTCTCCGAGATCCATGACGGACGGCGGAGGCCCCGACCGGCGGCGCTCGGATCCATCAAGGCCAACATCGGGCACACGAAGGCGGCCGCCGGCGCCGCCGGGCTGATCAAAGCGGCGCTGGCGCTGCAGCGTCAGGTCATCCCGCCGACCACCGGCTGCGATGAGCCCCACCCGCTCCTGCGCGACCCCGGCGCGCCGCTGCGCATCGTCCGCGAGGCCGAGCCCTGGCCGGACGCTCCCCTCCGGGCCGCTGTCAGCGCGATGGGATTCGGCGGCATCAACACCCACGTCGTCCTGGAGGCCGCGAGCGTCCGCCGCACCACGGCGCGGTTGGCGGCGCGGGACCGCCGGGCGGCGCGGGAGCCGCTCGACTGCGAGGTCTTCGCCCTCTCCGCCGACACGGTCGCCGACCTCGCCGCCGTCCTGGAGCGCGTGGCGGTGCGGGCGAGGACGATGTCGCTCGCCGAGCACGCCGATCTGGCCGCCGGCCTCGGGGAGCGCGCGCACGGTGACGCGCCGGTGCGGGCGGCCGTCGTCGCCCGCGACCCCGCCGAGCTCTCCGCGCGCGCGGAACGGGCCGGCGAGCTCCTCGCCGGGCTCGGCGAACAGGGGTTCGCCGCCCGGCCCGGCATCTACGTCGGCCGCGGCGTTCCGGGCAGGGTCGGGCTGCTGTTCCCCGGGCAGGGCGCCCCCGTACGGGAGCGCGCCGGGGCCCTCGGCGTGGTCCTCCCCGAGGCGGGGGAGTACTTCGAGGACGGGCTCGCGGCGGACCCGATCGACACCGCCGTCGCCCAGCCCGCCGTGTTCCGCGCCTCCACCGCGGTGCTGCGCTGGCTCGACCGGCTCGGGGTCACGGCGGACGCGGCGGTCGGGCACAGCCTCGGCGAGATCACCGCCCTGCACTGGGCCGGCGCGCTGAGCCGCCAGGACGCCCTGCACCTGGTGACCAGGCGCGGCCGCATCATGGCCGACACCTCCCAGGCGGGAACGGGGATGGCCTCCCTCGCCGCGCCGGCCGGCACGGTCACCGAACTGATCGACGACGCCGATCTGGTGATCGCCGCTGACAACGGCGCCGTCCAGGTCGTCGCCGGCCCCCTCACCGAGGTCGACCGCGTCGTGAAGAGGGCCCGCGCGAAGGGGATCACCGCCGGCAGGCTGAGGGTCAGCCACGCCTTCCACTCCCCGGCGGTCGCCGCCGCCGAGCCGGTGCTCGCGCGGCACCTCGCCGACCTGGCGGTGGTGGCCCTTCCCGGTCGCGTGTACTCCACGGTCACGGGCCGGGAGCTGACGGCCGCCGATGACATCCGCGCGCTGCTCGCCCGGCAGCTCACCGCGCCCGTGCGGTTCCGCCAGGCGCTGGAGCTCCTCGCCGCCGACTGCGACCTGCTCGTCGAGGCCGGCCCCGGCCACACCCTCACGGCGATGGCCCAGTCGATCACGGACGTGCCGGTCCGCACGCTGGACGCGGGCGCCGGGTCGGCCGCCGCGCTCGGCGACGCCACCGCCGCGCTGTTCGCCGTCGGCGCCGTCTCCGACCTCACGGCGCTCTTCGCCGAACGCTTCCACCGCCCGTTCGACCTCTGGCGGGAGCCGGAGTTCCTCGCCAACCCCTGCGAGAGCGCCCCGACCGACGGCCTCGACCGTCGGTTCGGCCGTTCCGCGGCGGTCGCCGCGGGACCGGTCGCCGCCGATACCGCGGCGCCCGCGGCGGAGACACCGCCCGGAGCGGACTCCGACGTGCCCTCCGTGGTGCGCGGCCTCATCGCCGACGCCCTGGAGCTTCCCCCCGATGTGATCGGCGACGGGGACCGGCTCCTCGGCGACCTCCATCTCAACTCCCTGCGCGTCGTCCAGCTCGCCGCCGAGGCCGCCGAACGGACCCGGCGGGCGGTACCGGCCGCCCCGCCGCTCTTCGCGGAGGCCACGGTCGGCTCGTTCGTCCAGGCGATCGAGGAACTGCCCGCCGCGGAAGGCGAGGCCGGTTCGCAGGGGCCGCCGGAGGGGGTCCGCGACTGGCATCGCGTACTGGTCGAATACGCCCGTCCGGTCGAGCTGGACGCCGAACCGGGGTCCCGCGCCTGGCACGTCTTCGGGGACGGCAGGTTGCGCGCGCTCGTCGAGCCCCGCCTGACCGCCCTCACCGAGGGGGACGCGCGAGCCGACTCCTCCGGGGACCCTCGCCCGGCGGTCGTCGCGTTCCTCCCCGAGAACCCGGACGACCGCGCGATCGACGCGCTGCTCGAAGCCGCCCACCTCGCGGTGGACACCGGCGCGCCCTTCACCGTCGTGGACTCGGGGGACACGGCGTCGGGCTTCGTGGGCACGATCGCCGCCGAGTACCCCTCCCTGCCGGTCCGCTGGGTCCGGGCTCTGGCGGCCGCCCCCGCGGACGCGGTCGGCGCGCTGCTCACGGCCTCGTGGGAGGGCCATGCCGAGATCGTCGTGGACGATGAGGGCCGCACCCGCGCCCCCGCGTACCGGGCGGCCGGCTCCGGCGCTCCGGCCGGGCTGGTTCCGGACGCGGCCGGACCCCCGCTGTCCGCCGGGGAAGTGCTCGTGGTGACCGGAGGCGGGAAGGGCATCGGCTTCACGAGCGCGTACTTCCTGGCGCGGCGCTGGGGGGTGCGGCTGGGGCTGATCGGACGCAGCGGGGCGGACGCCGACGCCGAGCTGCGCGCCAACCTCTCCCGGCTGGGGGAGGTCGGCATCGACTTCTGCTACCAGGCCGCGGACGTCACCGATCCGGAGTCGCTCCACCACGGCGTCGCCGCGATCGTCGACCGGCTCGGACCGGTCAGAGGAGTGATCCACGCCAGTGGCCTGAACCGTCCGGCGCGGTTCAGCGAGATCGGCGCCGCCTACGCCGAGCACGCGGCGCCCAAGCACCACGGGCTGCGTGCGCTGCTGGACGCCGTCGACGCGGAGGGGCTGCGGCTGCTCCTCACCTTCGGGTCCGTGATCGGCCGCTTCGGCCTTGCCGGGGAGGCGCACTATGCCCTGGCCAACGGCCGCATGCGGGAGCTGGTCCGGACCCTCGCCCGGGATCTGCCGGGCTGCCGGGTCGCCAACCTCGACTGGACGGTCTGGTCGGGAGTCGGCATGGGCGAGCGCCTCAAGGTGCTCGATGACCTCGCCCGCGCCGGCGTGGCGCCGGTGCCCCCCGGCCGGGGGACCGAGCTGCTCGCGCAGGCGGCCGAGGCGCGGCCGCCGTCGCATTCCATGGTGATCAGCGGGCGGCTGCCGCAGCTCGGCCAGGCCGGGGAGGCGGCCCTGGACGGGCACCGCTTCCTGCGGCGGGTGCGCGCGTGGACCCCGGGCGTCGAACTGGTGGCCGAGGCCGAGCTGAGCCTGCCGGGCGACCCCTACCTCGACGACCACCGCATCGACGGTGTGGCCGTGCTGCCCGCGGTGTGCGTGCTCGAAGCGATGGCCCAGGCGGCGGCCGCGCTGACCGGCCGGCCCGTGGCGGGGGTGGTGGATTCCCGCTTCGACCGCCCCGTGGTCGTCCCCGAGCACGGGACCCGTACCGTCCGGGTATGTGCGCTCGCCCGCGAGGACGGGGACGTGGACGTCGCGGTCCGCAGTGACGAGACGGGCTTCGCCGTCGATCACTTCACCGGGACCGTCACCCCGGCGGACGCGGAGCCACCGGAGAACCCGGCCGGGACGGCGCGGGTACCGGCCCACACCGGTGACGACATGTACGGGCCGCTGTTCTTCCACGGCCGGCGCTTCCGCAGACTCCGCCGCTACGCTCACCTTGAGGCCACCGCGTGCACGGCCGTGCTGGACGGCGACCGGCCCTGGCGGTTCGGGGAAGGCCTTCCGGCGGACCTCCTGTTCGGTGACCCCGCCCGCAACGACGCCTCGATCCACGTCCTCCAGGGATGCGTCCCCCATCGGCGCCTGCTGCCGGTCGGGTGCGCGCGGTTCGCCGTCCACCAGGGCGGGGCCGAAGGGGGTGAGCTGACGCTCGCCGCCGTCGAACGCGAGCACTCCGGCGCCGACTACACCTACGACGTGGTCGTGCGCGACGGCTCCGGCCGGCCGGTCGTGAGCTGGACCGGGCTTCGCCTTCGCGACGTCGGCCCGCTGCCGGTCACGACCCTGCACCCGGTGCTCGTCGGGCCCTACCTGCAGCGCACCCTCACCGCCCTGCTCCCGAAGCGCGACGTCCGGCTGGTCGTCGAGGCAGCCGGGCCGGGCCACGACCTCAACGCCGGTCGCCGAGCGAACGGCCGACCCTGGGACGTCCTGGTGGAAGGGGAGCCGGTCGCCTGCGCGCGGACCTCCGATCCCGCGCCGGAGCCCCCCACGCACTGGACCGGTCTCGCCGACCGGCTCGGCCGCCTCGTCGGTGAGCCGGAACGGCACATCCGGACACGCCTGCATACGGTCGGCGCATGCCTGTCCGGGCCGCCGGGCCCGCCCGGACTCGCCGTCCAAGGGGTCTACGAGAACGGATGGGTGGTCCTCCAGGCCGGGGGAGCGGACATCGTCTCCGTGGTCCTTTCCGTCGAGGGCGAAGCCGGGCCGATGGCGATGGCGATCCCCGTCAAGGGGGCATCGTGAGGGCGTACTTCGAATACCGGCACCTCGTGACCTTCGCCGACACCAATCTCGTGGGGAACGTCTACTTCACGAACTACCTGTCCTGGCAGGGCGCCTGCCGGGAGAGGTTTCTCGCGGAGAAGGCACCGAAGACCGTGGCGCGCCTGAACGACGACCTCGCGCTCGTCACCTCGTCGTGCTCGTGCGAGTTCTTCTCCGAGCTCTATGCGCTCGACACCGTCTCGGTGCGGATGTCCCTCGTCGCTATCGATTTCCACCAGATCACCATGGGTTTCGAGTACTACCGGACCACCGACGGGCCGGCCCGGCTCGTGGCGCGCGGCGAGCAGACCGTCTCCTGCACGCTGCGGGTGGAGGAGGGCGGCCTGACGCCCGTCGAAGTCCCCGACGAACTCCGGACGGCCCTCGACGCCTACGCGCCCGACCCGCACGGAGCCCGCCGGCCGCGATCGGAGACACCGCCGCGATGAGGTTCTTCGAATCCGGCGCGGTCCCGGAGGCCCGCGCGCCGGTCATCGGCATCGTCGGCTGCGGACGGATGGGCACGGCGCTCGCCGAGACCTTCGCGGCGCAGCGACGGCCGTTACTGCTGGCCAGCAGGGGCGGCGGCTCCGCGAGCGGCCTCGCCGAACGGCTGCCGGGCGCCCGCGCCGGCAGCCTGGAACGGGTGGCCCGCGAGGCCGACATCGTGGCCCTGGCCAGCCCCCTCGCCGCCATCCACGCCGAGATCGCTCCGCGCATCCGCGCCCACGTGGTCGGCAAGCCGGTCATCGACATGTCCAACCCGGGCGGTCACGACCTCCTCGGCCACGGCTCCGCCGCCGAGTTGATCGCCTGCCTGCTTCCCGGCGGCGCCGTGGTCAAGGCGTTCAACTGCCTCTCCGCGCGGCAGCTCGCCGGCGTCGCGCACAACGGCGTCACGCTGACGGTCCCCATCGCCGGAGACCATCCCCGCGCGAAAGAGGCGGTCCGGTCGATCGCCGAGTCTGCCGGACTCGACGTCGCCGACGCGGGCGACCTCCCCGGCAGCCGCTGGATCGAAGCCCTGGCCCAACTGCTCATGCGTCTCGAAAAGCAGCCCGGGCTCGGCGACGCCGTGGGCTTCCGGCTGCTTCGCCTCACCGCGTGCGAGGCGGCCTGGACCAGGCCGTGACCCCACGCCGGCGGATCGGGATCCGGCGCCGGCTCCGTCTAGTCGATCGCGATCGGGAAGTGGTCGATGCCGCGGCCCACCCATGAGTCGCGGCGGGCGGGCTCTCCGGCGAGCCGGATGCGAGGGAAGCGGCGCAGCAGCCGGGGAAGCGCGATCCGCGCCTCCAGGCGCGACAGCGGCGCTCCGAGGCAGAAGTGGCCGCCGGCGCCGAAGGTGAGCGGCGCGGTGTAGGGCCGGTCCGGGTCGAAGCGGTCGGGCCGCCGGTAGCGGCGTGGGTCCCGGTTGCCGGCGGCCAGGATGGCGACCACCTTCGTGCCCGCCGGGATCGTCGTCCCCAGCAGCTCCACGTCGGCCCCGGCCCAGCGGCTGGTCGCCTGCACGGGCGGCTCGAACCGCAGCACCTCCTCGGCGTAGGCGGAGGCGAAGCCGGGCTCGGCGCGAAGGCGGTCGGCGAGGCCGGGATGCTCGAAGGACAGGAGGAGCGCGTGCGCCATGAAGAAGTTCGTCGTCTCGAACCCGGCCGTCAGGAGCAGCATCATGTTGCCGACCAGCTCGTCGCGGCCGAGCCCGCCTCCGTCGTCGTGCACCCGGACCAGGGAGCTGACGAGGTCCGCCTCGGGACAGCGGCGACGCCGCTCGATCAGCTCGTCGAAGTACACGGCCAGGTCGTCCATGGCCGCGTCCGCCGGGGCGAGCCGGGAGGCGTTCGTGATCCCCTCCAGGGCGGTCGTGACGTCGGCCGCGATGGCCCGGAACCACGCCTGGTCGCGCTCGGGCACCCCGAGCAGCCCGCTGATCACCGCGATCGGGAGCCGGGAGGCGAACTCGGCGATGAAGTCGACCGCCGTGCCGTCCGCGCCCGCCTCCGCCAGCGAGTCCAGGAGCCGGTCGGTGATCTGCTCGATCGCCGTCTCGTAGCCCGCCACCCGCCGGGGCGTGAACTCTCCCCGCAGCAGCCGCCGCAGGCGGGTGTGCGCGGGCGGATTGCTGTAGAGCATGGAGTCGGTGTACGCGCGCAGCGAGGAGTGCGCCCGCCACTCCGGATAGAACAGGTCGAAGCTCTCCCCGTCCTGGACGCGCAGCCGCGGATCCCGCAGCACCCGGTCGCATTCGTCGTACCCGACGGCGGCCATCACCCCGGGTTTGATCTTCACCAGGTCGCCGTGCGCCCGTATCTCCTCGTACAGGGGATACGGATCCCGGAGTCCCTCGCCCACCAGCGCCGCGAGCGCCTCACGCGGCTGCATCGTCCCCGTGGCCATCGGCTCGTCCCTTCCGCGAGATTCCTCGTTGTCGCCGCCGGCGCGGGGTTCCTCGGCCCGCCGCGGCCCGCCGTGTCCCGGGTCACCTGCCGGGGTGAAGCTCGACGATCGAAACCGCTCCGGCGGGATGGACGGAGGCGACCCTGAGCCCGGCCTCGCCAGCGAGCGCGGACAGCTCCGGCAGCGACCGCACCTTCCCCCCGCAGTAGGCGAGCATCCGCAGGTCCAACCCGGTCGGCCCGCCGCCCGGACCGACGTTCTCCACGACGAACACCGAGCCGCCCGTGCCCGCGGCCTCCGCGCAGCGGGCCAGGATGGCGCGCGCCGGATCGTCGCCCCAGTTGTGGACGACCAGGGAGAGGACATAGCCCCCGGCCCCCGGCGGGAGCGGGCCGAACATGTCGCCCGTCTCGACCTCGGCGCGGTCGGCGACGCCCGCCGCGGCCAGCGCCTTTCGCGCCGCGTCGGTGGCGGGGGGCCGCTCGACGAGCACGGCCCGGAGCCCCGGGTGCGCGGTGAGCAGCGCGACCAGGAGCGTGCCGTCCCCGCCGCCGACGTCCACCACACGGCCCAGGGACGCCCAGTCGTACGCCGATGCGATCCGGCGCGCCCGGTCCCTGCCGCCGGGGCGAAGCATGGCGCGGAAGGCGGCCTCGTGGCGGGGCTCGGCGGCCAGGTCGTCCCAGAAGCAGAGGCCGAAGCGCCGCGGGTAGGCGGGCTCGCCCGTGCGCACGCTGTGCAGCAGCTCGACGTAGCACAGCTCGGCCCGGCCGCCCTCCTCGATGTCGAGGCAGGCGCGCAGGCCGGCGGGGTGGTCGCCGCGCAGCGGCTCGCCCAGCGCGGTCAGACCGTACCGGTCGGAGTCGTCCAGGCTCAGCACCCCGCGCACCGCGAGGTAGCGCATCAGGCGGGCGAGCCCGTCAGGGTCGGCGCCGGTGGCCTCGGCCAGTTCGGGCACGGTCCGCAGACCTGACGCGAGGTGGTCGGCGATGCGCAGCGTCGCGGCCACCCGCACCGCCATCGGGGTCGCGAGCTGGGCCATCGCCCACAGCGCGGGGACGGCCTCGTCCGCCGCCGCCGACACGAGTCCTCCGTCGTGACGCGCCGGTGCGGGGCCGCCGGACCGGCGGCCCTGCGGCTCGTCAGGCTTGACCATGCGGTTCATCGATCTCCCCGGTGCGCGGCTACGGACGGAACAGGTCGGCGGCCATGGTGGTGACGCCGGCGGCGGGACGGACCGGGAAGCCGATCTGCCCGAGGACGTCCCGCCGGACGTCGACGCCGGGCGCCACCTCCGTCAGCACGAGTCCTTCGGCGGTCATCTCGAACACGGCGCGCTCGGTGACGACGAGGGCCCGCTGGCCGCGCTCCAGACCGGCGCGGACCGCGTAGGTGACGTGGTCGGCCTCGGGCACGAGCTTCTGGATCTCGCCCTCCCGCAGGATGTCGAGCCTTCCGCCCTCGCAGGAGACGTCGAGGCCCTGGGTGGTGAGGGTGCCTCCGAGGACGATCCGCTGCGCGTTGTGCGCGATGTCGACGAATCCGCCGCCGCCCGGGCTCGTGCCCGCGAAGCGGCTGACGTTGACGTTCCCGGCGGCGTCGAGCTGGGCGAAGGAGAGCGCGGCGAGCGCGCAGCCGCCGCCGTCGATGAAGTCGAACTGGTAGGTCCCGTCGACCAGCGCCTCGGGGGAGTAGTTGGCCGAGAACTGCCAGCCGCCCATGACGACGCCGCCGAAGGAGCCGTGCTCGGTGGTGAAGGTGTAGTCGTCCAGCCGGCCGTCGCGGAAGGCGCCGTCCTCCGCCATGGCCAGGATCGCGCTCGACGCCGCGCCGAACCCGAGGATCGTGGTCTCACCCGGGCGGATCTCCCGCGCGACACGGCGCGCGATGACCTTTCCCGGCCCGGGGCGCAGGCGCGGCAGGCGCCCGACCGGGTGCGGCACCGGCCGCAGGTAGCCGGGGTCGTTGCGCACCTCCGTCCCGATCAGCTCGCCCGCCGCGACCACGACGCGGTCGACGAGCACGCCGGGGACCTGCACCTCGCGCGCGGGCCGGGACCCGCGCGGCACGATCCGCGACACCTGCGCGATCACGGTGCCGCCGCTCGCCTTGACGGCGAGGGCGAGGGCGAGGGCGGCGGAGGTGAGCGGCAGGTCCTCGAAGGACAGGTTGCCGTGGGCGTCGGAGCTGCTGGCCCGGATGATCCCCACGTCCAGTGGCCAGGTGGGGTAGAGCAGGAGCTCCTCGCCGCGCAGCTCGACCACCTCCACCAGGTCGTCCTTGGCCCGGCCGGTGAGGCGGCCGCCGCCGTGGCGCGGGTCGGCGAAGGTGCCGAGACCGATGCGGGTGAGGTAGCCCGGGCTCCGCCGCGCGACCTCCCGCAGCCAGTGCATGGCGGCGCCGATCGGCCAGCTGTAGGCCTCGACGAGATCGTCGCGGATCAGCTCGGTGAGCGCCGGGCGGGCACCGGTGCGCGGATGCCGCGGATTGATGTAGGAGCCGGCGACGATCCGGCGCATCAGCCCCTCGCGGGCCACGCCGTCCATGCCGCCGATGTCCATGGCGTCGCCCGTGGCGCAGGGGAAGAAGAAGGTCAGGTCCCGGGGGGAGCCGAACCGCTCGAACCGCTCGCCGATGGCGCGCAGGACCGCGTCGGGCGTGATCCAGCCGATGACTCCGGTGCTCGCGACGGACTGCCCGTCCTCGATGAGGGCCGCCGCGGTCGCCGCGTCACAGACCTTGCCCCCCACGGCAGCAGCCGCGACATCGTCCATCGCGTCCCCTCGGCGTCGCACCGATCCCGGTCGTCCCGTCGCGGACCTGGTTCCCTCCGCACCGGACGGGGTCGAATGTCAATGCTATCAAAAACTATAGTTATCGCCCAGATCGACGGATTGCCTTCCCCCGCAGTCGCTGGATTTGGCGTTCGCGGTCGGCTTTTACAACGCGAGGCAATATGTTTTTCTAGTAGGACGTGCCCGGGTGTGGAAAGTGAGGCAGCGTGCGACGTGGTGTGGACGCCTCGTTCTCCGCCCTCCCGCTGGACTCCCTGGCCGATGCGGCGCTCGGCCGCGCGGCCGGGCTCGGGGCCGGGCACGCGTCCTTCCGCCTCGACCGCGTCCGCACGGCGCGGCTGCTGCTGCGCGACGGCGTCCTCGGCGGCGGGCAGGACGCCACGGACACGGGGCTGGCCGTGCGCCTGTGGCACGGGGGCGTCCCCGGCTTCGCCGCCGCCCCCGAGCTGACGGCGCGCGCCGCCGCCGGAGCCGCCGAGCAGGCGGTGGCCGTCGCCCGCGCGTGCTCGGCGATCGGCGGCGGCTCCGGTGAGCCGGTCGGCGAACCGGTCCACCGCGGCGCGACGTGGGTCTCGTCGTACCGGGTCGATCCGTTCGAGGTGCCCGAGGAGGAGCGCATCGCGCTCATGGCCGACTGGAGCCGGCGGCTGCTGGCCGCGCCGGAGGTCGAGCACGTGCTGGCCTTCCTCACCGTCGTCCGGGAGAACAAGTTCTACGCCGACCTCGCGGGCACGGTGACCACTCAGCAGCGGGTGCGGGTCCACCCGCTGTTCTTCGTCCAGGGCGCGGACCCGCGCGGCGGCGGGACGGCGACGCTGCGCACCCTCGGGCCTCCCACGGCCCGGGGCTGGGAGTACCTCGCCGGCGACGGCTGGGACTGGGAGCGCGAGCTGGCCGAGCTGCCCGCGCACCTCGCCGCCAAGCTCCGCGCCCGCCCGGTGCGGCCGGGCCGCTACGACCTGGTCATCGATCCGTCCAACCTCTGGCTGACCGTGCACGAGTCGGTCGGCCACACCACGGAGATGGACCGCGCGCTGGGGCACGAGGCGTCCTCGACCGGCACGACGTTCCTCACTCCGGAGGGGCTCGGCTCGCACCGGTACGGCTCGCCGCTGATGAACGTCACCGCGGACCGCACGGCCGAGCACGGCCTCGCGACGGTCGGCTTCGACGACGAAGGGGTGGCGGCGCAGTCCTGGAGCCTGGTGCGGGACGGGGTCCTCACCGGCTTCCAGCACGACCGGCGCACCGCGGGCCTGGCGGGCCTGGGACGTTCCAACGGCTGCTCGTTCGCCGAGTCCGCGATGCACGTGCCGCTGCCGCGGATGCCCAACGTCGGGCTCCGTCCCGCGCCCGGAGGCCCGTCCACCGACGACCTCATCGCGGGGATCGAGGACGGCATCTACCTCGTCGGCTCCGACAGCTGGTCCATCGACATGCGCCGCCAGAACTTCCAGATGACCGCCCAGCGATGCCATCGGATCCGCAACGGACGCCTGGAAGGTCAACTGAGCGGGGTCGCCTACCAGGCCTCGACCACGGAGTTCTGGTCGGCGCTGACCGCACTCGGCGGCGAGGACACCTACCGGGTCTTCGGCGCCGACCTGTGCGGCAAGGGCCAGCCGATGCAGGTGGCCGCGGCCGGCCACGGCTGCCCCGCGGCCGTGTTCAGGGGGATCAAGGTCATCGACACCGGCGCGGACGGGCTGCCGTGACCTCCCGGGCGGCGCCTCGGAGCACGGTTCCCGGTCCGCGGGACACGGTCGAGGAGGGCAGCAGAGATCGGTAGCGCACCACGGCTCGCGGAGCTGGCCGTCCAGGTCGGCAAGGACGCCGAGGCCTACGTGGCGATCGTCGACGAGGCCGCCACGGCGCACGCGCGGTGGGCGGGCAACGCGCTGACGTCGAGCGGTCTCACCGCGGACACGAGGCTGACGGTGATCGCCGTGACCCCGGGCGCGCACGGCACCGCGGCGGGCGTCGTCTCGCACCGCGGCGCGGTGGACGAGGAGGCGGTGCGGGCCGTCGTGGCGGCGGCCGAACGCGCCGCGCGCACGGCGACGCCCGCCGCCGACGCCCGTCCCCTGCTGACCGGCGACGTCGTGCCCTCCTCGGCGGACTGGGCCGAGCCCGCGCCCACGGCGTCGGCCGGCGTTCTCGCCCGGTTCGCCACCGGCCTCGCCGCGACGTTCGAGCGGGCCCGCGCGGAGCGCCGCCTGCTGTACGGCTACGCCGAGCAGCGGCAGCACGCCACGTGGCTGGCGTCCTCCACCGGCCTGCGGCTGCGGCACGTCCAGACCGCGGGCGTCGTGGACCTGACCGCCAAGACCGGGGACGGCGCGGCCTCGACGTGGAGCGGCACCGGGGCGGCCGATCTCGGCGAGATCGATCCGCTTCCCCTGTACGAGGGGCTGGGGGAGCGGCTCGACCGGGGACGCAGGCGCGTCGAGCTCCCCGCCGGGCGCTACGAGGTGCTGCTGTCCCCGTCGTGCGTCGCCGATCTCATGCTGCGGCTTTACCGCGCGGCCGGGGCGAAGGACGCGGTCGACGCGCGCACCGTGTTCCGCGGCCCGGACGGCGGGACCCGGATCGGTGAGCGCCTGACCGGCGCACCGCTCACGCTGCGGAGCGACCCGCACGAGCCGGGCCTGCGGTGCGCGCCGTTCGTCGCCGCCCGGGGCTCCGCCGACGTCGCTCAGGTGTTCGCGGACACCGTTTCGGTGTTCGACAACGGCCTGCCGCTCTCGCCGGCCGAGTGGATCCACGACGGCGTCCTCACCCGCCTGGTCCAGACCCGCCACTCCGCCGATCTCACCGGGCTGCCGGTCACGCCGCAGGTCGGCAATCTGGTGCTGGAAGGGCCGGGGGAGGGCCGGTCGCTCGCCGAGCTGGTCGCGACCACGAGGCGCGGGCTCCTGGTCACCTCGCTGTGGTACGTCCGCGACGTCGACCCCCGGACGCTGCTGCTCACCGGGCTCACCCGCGACGGCGTCTACCTGGTGGAGGACGGCGAAGTGGTGGGGGAGACGAACAACTTCCGCTTCAACGAGAGCCCGGTGGACCTGCTGGGGCGGGTGACGGAGATCGGCCGCACCGAACGAACCCTGCCGAGGGAGAGGGACGACTCCACGCCCCGGACGGCCATGCCCGCGCTCCGGGTGGGCGACTACACGATGTCGGCGGTCAGCGAGGCGATCTGAGCGCCGGCCCCGGCAGCTCCCGGAGACCGGCCTTCAGGGGTTCCCACCAGGCGCGGTTCGCGCGGTACCACTCGACGGTCGCCTCGAGCCCGTCCTCGAAGCGCACGCGCGGGACGAAGCCGAGCCGTTCCTCGATCTTGGTGGTGTCGAGCGCGTACCTGCGGTCGTGCCCCTGGCGGTCGGGGACGTGGTCGACCGCCTCCCAGCCGGCGCCGCACGCCTCCAGCAGCAGGTCCGTCAGGTCCTCGTTGGACAGTTCCTTCCCACCGCCGATGTGGTACACCTCGCCCGGGCGGCCCGATCGCAGCACCAGGTCGAGCGCGCGGCAGTGGTCCGACACGTGCAGCCAGCCCCGCCGGTGGCGGCCGTCGCCGTAGAGCGGTACCCGCCGGCCGTCGAGCAGGTTGGTCACGAACAGCGGGATCACCTTCTCCGGGAACTGGTAGTGGCCGTAGTTGTTGGTGCACCGCGTGACCATGACCTCGAGGCCGCGGGTCCGGTGCCAGGCCAGCGCCAGCAGGTCCGACCCGGCCTTGGCCGACGCGTAGGGGCCGTTGGGCAGCAGCGGAGCGTCCTCCGCCCACGCCCCCTGGGCGATCGATCCGTAGACCTCGTCGGTGGACACGTGCACGAACCTGCCGACGCCGTGCCGCTGGGCCGCCTCCAGCATGTTCTGCGTGCCCAGCACGTTGGTCCGCACGAAGGGCGTGGCGGTGTCGATCGAGCGGTCCACGTGCGATTCGGCGGCGAGATGGACGATCGCGTCCTGGCCAGCCACGGCCGCGTCGACCGCGTCGGGATCGCAGGTGTCGCCGTGCACGAACCGGTAGCGGGGGTGCCCGGCGACCGGGGCCAGGTTCTGCAGGTTCCCCGAGTACGTGAGCGCGTCCAGCACGGTGACGTACGCGCCCGCCGTGCCCGGCAGCTCGCCGCGCAAGGTCGCCCGCACGAACTCCGAGCCGATGAAACCGGCGCCCCCGGTGACCAGGAGTCTCATCGCCCCGCCTCCTCGGCGTTCCCTGGTGGTCGTCACGCCCGCGGCGGGCGAGACGTGCCGGGGCATCGTCTCGCCCGCCGCGGGCGTTGGTCAGGCCTGCGCGTCCCGGGGGGTGCGCACCGCGCCCGCCGTGGCGTGCGCCTCGGCGGGAGTGCTGACGGCGACGCTCAACTCGACCGGCGCCTTGCCCAGCCGCGGCCGGAGCATGTGGAACGGCTTCTCGACGAAGATGTAGCTCGCGTAGCCGACCATCACGCACAGCGCCAGTTCGACGCCCAGGACTTCCCAGTAGCCGCCGACCTCGGGCGCGAAGAGCGGTCCGACGAACTGGGCGTAGACGAAGATGTGCCAGAGATAGACGCTGTAGGAGATGCGGCCGAAGAACCGCAGCAACGAGTTGTCCAGCAGCAGGCCCGCCAGCCTGAACCGCACGCCCGGCACGGTCAGCGGCGCGAAGACGGCCACGGAGAAGGCGAGGAAGAGCCAGTAGTCGGCCGCCGCCGCCGGCGCTGCGACGTAGTCCACCAGGCGGTAGTCCGCGAGCGGGGAGAGGCAGGCCAGGACGAAGATGAGGAGCGCCCCCAGCCAGAGCTTGCCCGGATGCCGGCCGATCAGGCGGTACAACCGCGGCACCGCGTCGGGGCGCGTCTCCGCCGCGGCGGACAGCACGGCCAGCATCATGCCCACCGAGAGCCAGCCCATGTAGCTCATCGGCCAGAAGTACTGCGTCGGCCACAGCTTCATCGGGTCGTCCCTGAACTGCGGGAAGTGGAGCCAGGTGAAGAAGCCGAAGCCGATGAACACCGGGAAGGCCAGCGGCACGAGCAGCCGCCGCACCCGGGCCTCATAGCTTTCGGCGCGCCGCGCGTACCGGTGGAGGAGCCAGGCGAACACCGGCATGGCCAGGTAGAACAGGAAGTCGTTGGCGTTGCTCCAGGTGTGCATCATCCCCATGGGAATGGCGCCGTGCTCCCAGATCTGCAGCAGGAGCAGCGGGCGGACCCATTCCCAGACCCCGTGGACGGTGTCGCGGTTGAGCACGAGGAGAGCGGTGATCGTCAGTACCCAGTAGGCGGGCAGGATCCGCAGCGCCCGGCGCCAGAAGTAGCGCTTGGCGTTCGGCTTCCGTTCGCCGGTGAGCGTGTACAGCGCGAACGCGCGGTACAGCAGGTAGCCGGTCATCACGAACCAGATCGGGAAGGCGACCGCCACCCGGTTCAGCATGATGGCCCAGACGCCGTTCCCGGTGGAGTGCATGTAGGACCAGCCCTGAACGCTGGTCGCCACTCCGGTGTGGCCGAGGACGACGAGGAGCACGACGGCGCCGCGCAGTCCTTCGAGCTCCGGGATGAACTTCCGAGGCCGGTCCGATGCGGGATCGGGTGCGGCGGCTCCCACAGCATCCCCGCCGGATGCCTTCGTTACCATGGGCGTTTCTCCCATCTCGCACGACCCTGGATTCGACGGGTCGAAGCAAAGAGCAGATCGGGTCAGACGGTCCATCGAGGTCGGCCGCGGCCTCGCCCCGGCGGAATTCGGCCGCGTTCCAACGACGGCGCGCGGGGACGATCAGCAGTCCGGCGCCGCCGGAAGAGGCGGCGCGTTCCCCGTCACCGTGCCGTGCTCACGCGTGGGATGCCGTCGGAGTCAATGACGATCCCCCACCCCCCGATTTCCTCGGTGGGGTCACCGAGGATCTGTCGCCGGACACGCTCGGCGGGTCGTCCGCCGTGGACCGGATCGCTGTCCCGCGCCAATGCGGCACCGCCCTCGGGGCCATGTGGACCACCTTTACCCGCCAAAGGTCCTACACTTGAGAAAACGATAGCATTGACGTCGCAGGACGCGATAGTAGGGGACATAGGGGAATCTGACTTGAATAACTAGTATCGTGAAAGCCGGTCGAGAGCCTGAGGAGGCGGTCGATGCCCCACCCCGGAGAGTTCCGCGCGTCGCTGGGTTCCACCGATCTGCGGATCAGTCGCCTCGGCCTCGGCACCGTGAACTTCGGCGGCCGTGTGGACGGGGCGGACGCGCACCGCCTCATGGACCACGCCCTGGCGAGCGGCATCAACCTCGTCGACACCGCGGACATCTACGGCTGGCGCGTCTACAAGGGCCACACCGAAGAGGTGATCGGGGACTGGCTCGGGGCGCGTCCGGGCCGCCGGGACGAGGTCGTCGTGGCCACCAAGGTCGGGGGCCCGATGAGCGACGACCCGGGCGACCGCGGCCTGTCGGCGCGGCACATCGTCGCGGCGTGCGAGGCCTCCCTGCGCCGGCTGAACACCGACCGGATCGACCTCTACCAGATGCACCAGGTGGACCGGTCGGTCCCCTGGGACGAGATCTGGCTGGCCATGGAACTGCTGATCGGCCAGGGCAAGATCCGCCACGTCGGCTCGTCCAACTTCGCCGGCTGGGACATCGCCCTGGCCCAGGAGACCGCCGCCCGCCGCCGCGTCCCGGGGCTGGCCTCCGAACAGTGCGTCTACAACCTCGTCACCCGGCACGCGGAGCTCGAGGTGATTCCCGCGGCGACGGCTCTCGGGCTCGGGGTGCTGGTCTGGTCGCCCCTGCACGGCGGCCTGCTCGGCGGCGTGCTGCGCAAGAAGGCGGAAGGGACCGCGGTCAAGTCCGCGCAGGGGCGCGCGGTCGACGCGCTGAAGGAGCACGAGGCGGCCATCGCCGACTATGAGCGGTTCTGCGCGGACATCGGGCGGGACCCCGCGGAGGTCGGCCTCGCCTGGACGCTGTCCAGGCCGGGTGTGACCGGCGTCCTCGTCGGCCCGCGCACCCCCGACCACGTCGACGGCGCGGTCAGGGCACTGGACAAGCCCCTGACCGAGGAGGAGACCGACCGGCTGGAGGCCCTCTTCCCGCCGGTCGGCCGCGGCGGACCGGCGCCCGCCGCGTGGATGAGCTGATCCCGTCTTGACGCGATGTCTGCCGCTGGGAGGACGAGACAGGTGACCCCGCCGAACCACAGGGACCCGCGCTCGCTGGCACGCGAGTCGGACCAGGAGCGCGACGTGCGCGAGCGGCTCACCCGGCTGCTGCGCGACACCCCCATCCCGCCCGAGTACCTGATCGACAACCTGGCGCTGTACCTGCGGCGCCACCAGCTCACCGACCTGCTGTGCATGGACGCGCTGTACCGCATGATCCTCGACGTCCCCGGCGTGATCATGGAGTTCGGCGTGCTCCACGGGCGGCACCTGGCCACGCTGACCGCGCTTCGCGGCTGCCACGAGCCGTACACCTCGGTGCGGCGCGTCATCGGTTTCGACACCTTCACCGGTTTCCCCGACATCGCCGACGTCGACCGGGCCGGGCCCAATGCGGTGGCCGGCCGGTTCGCCGTGAGCGAGGGCTACCCCGACCACCTGCGCGAGGTGCTCGACGCGCACGAGTCCGGCGAGCCCTTCGCGCACGTCCGGCGGACCGCGGTGGTCCAGGGCGACGTCCGCGAGACCCTGCCGCGCTACCTCGCCGACAACCCGGAGACCGTGATCGCGCTGGCCTATTTCGACCTCGACATCTACGCGCCGACCCGCGCCGCCCTGGAGGCGATCCGGCCCTACCTGACCAAGGGCAGCGTGCTCGCCTTCGACGAGATCGCCTACTCCAAGTGGCCGGGGGAGACGGCCGCGCTGCGCGAGGCCGTCGGCCTCGACGTGGTGACCCTGCGCACCCTCCCCGGCCGGGAGCCGCCCATCACCTACCTGCGCTGGGGCGAGTAGCGCCCGTCCGCCTCGGCCTCGGTTCGGCCGCGGCGGACTCCGACGAAAAGGCCGTACCCGTTCAGGCCGGCCTCCTCGTGCTCGACGTCGCATCCGGAGTCCCGGAACGCCGCCAGGAACTCGTCCGCGGTGAACATGGTGAAGGTCTCCACGGTGCGGAACTCGCGGATGCCCGCGGGACGGCCCACCAGCCAGCGCACGTCCATGTGCGCGGCCCGGTCGCGCCGGATCGAGTGGGAGACCCGCGCGACGACCGTGTCGCCGTCCCGCACCAGGTCGGCTCCGACGAACCCCTCGATGAACCTTTCCGGCGGCCACCAGGGTTCGATGACGAGCACCCCGCCGGGGACGAGATGGCGGGCCATGGCTCCGACCGCGGCGCGCATGGCGGCGACGCTCGGCAGATAGGCGATCGCGGTGTAGAGGCACGTCACCGCGTCGAAGGCGCGGCCGAGGGCGAAGGCCCGCATGTCACCGTCATGGACGGTCACTCCCGGCAGCCGCCGCACGGCCCGCTCGCGCATCGCGCGTGAGATCTCCAGGCCCTCGACGTGGTCGAAGCCCGACCGGAACGCCTCCAGGTGGGCCCCGGTGCCGCAGGCGACGTCGAGAAGGGACCGGGCGCGGGGACGGTGCTCCCGGATGCGCCGCGTGACCTCCGCGGCCTCCTCGCCCCAGT
The DNA here is from genome assembly GCF_040639875.1 of Actinomadura sp. NPDC023710. NCBI lineage: Bacteria > Bacillati > Actinomycetota > Actinomycetes > Streptosporangiales > Thermomonosporaceae > Actinomadura > Actinomadura sp. NPDC023710. Next base: position 1,965 of record NZ_JBFAGB010000060.1, on the reverse strand, counting down.
CCTTGCCGCGGTGCCGGTACGTCAGCTCGTAGACCTCGGCGTGCTCCGGGCCGAAGGCGACGTCGCGCTCCGAGGCGGACACGGGGGTCTCCCTTCTCGCCGTCAGATGCTATATGTAACTTAAGTAAATCGTACAGCCGAGCGCGAACGGCGGCCAGATCCGGGGGCCGTGGACGGAGGCGGGCATGGCAGGTATGGCGGGTGTGAACGCGGGCTCTCGGCTGAGGGCGCCGAGCGAGGAGCCCGAGCTGGACCGGCGGCTCGCCGCGTCGGCCGAGTACCGGCCGCGCCCGGCCGGGGACATCGTCGACTGGCTGGCCGAGCGCCGCCGCCGCGTCCCGGTCCAGGTGACGCGCATCCCGTTCGAGCGCATGGCCGGATGGTCGTTCGCTCCGGACTCGGGCGACCTCGTGCACGAGAGCGGCCGCTTCTTCACCGTGGGCGGCATCCACGCCCGTACCGACTACGGCGCCACCCCCGAATGGCGGCAGCCGATCATCTACCAGCAGGACGTCGCGATCGTGGGCATCCTCGCCAAGGAGATCGACGGCGTCCTGCACTTCCTGATGCAGGCCAAGATCGAACCCGGCAACGTGAACACGGTGCAGCTGTCGCCGACCGTCCAGTCCACGTCGAGCAACTACCTGCGGACGCACCGCGGCGCCCGGTCCCGGTTCGTCGAGTACTTCACCGAGCCCGGGCGGGCCCGGGTGCTGGTCGACGTCCTGCAGTCCGAGCAGGGGGCGTGGTTCTGGGCCAAGCGCAACCGGAACGTGGTCATGGAGGTCACCGACGAGGTGGAGCCGCACGACGACTTCGCCTGGATGACGCTCGGCCAGATCCTCGACCTCCTGCACCACCCCAACGTCGTGAACATGGACTCCAGGACCGTCCTGGCCTGCCTGCTGTCCTCGGCCCCGTACATGGGCGCGCTGCCGGGCGACGGGGCGCCGGCCGCCTCCGGGAGCGCGCTCCTCTCGCCGGTGCAGGTGAGGAGCTGGCTCACCGAGCGCAAGTCCGCGTACACGCTCACGACGCGCGCGGTCCCCCTCGACTCCGTGGACGGATGGGAGCGGGACGCCGAGGCGATCCGCCGTCCCGACGGCAGGTACTTCAGCGTCGTCGGGGTGGAGGTCCACGCGGGCAACCGGGAGGTGTCCGACTGGTGCCAGCCGCTGCTCGCGCCCAGCGGCACCGGGCTGGCCGCCCTCGTCGTCCGCCGCATCAACGGGGTCCGGCACCTTCTGGTCCGCGCCGACCTGCGTCCGGGATGCCGCGACACCGTGGAGCTCGGCCCCACCGTGCAGTGCACCCCCGAGAACTACGAGGACGCGACCGGCGAGCGGCGCCCGCGGTATCTCGATCTCGTCCTGTCCAGAGCCGTCCGGGTGCAGTACGACGTGGTGCAGTCAGAGGAGGGCGGCCGGTTCCGGCAGGCCCTGACGCGCCATCTCGTGGTCGAGGTCGGCGGCGGCTTCCCCGCCCAACCGCCTCCGGACTTCTGCTGGCTCACGGTGCCCCAGGTGATGGAGCTGGCCCGCCAGAGCTACCAGGTCAACATCGAGGCCCGCAGTCTGCTGCTCTGCCTGCACGCACTGTGAGCGCGCTCAGCGACGGGCGCGGCCGTACCGGTACATGGTCAGCGGCGCGAAGACCGCGACGAGGATCGCGCAGGCCAGGAACGCCCAGCCCATCTGGCCCGCGGTCACGGTGCCGTCCATCAACCCGCGCATGGCGGTCGTCACGACGCTGATCGGGTTGACCTTGATCAGCGCCTCCAGCCAGCCCGGCATCGTCTGCTGCGGCACCATGACGTTGCTGGCGACGACGAGGACGAACAGGAGCGTCCAGCTCAGCGTCTGCGCCGCGGTCGGCGTCCGAACGCTGACGCCGACGAAGGTTCCGATCCAGGCGAGGCTGAAGGCGAACACCTGGAGGAACAGCAGCGCCAGCACCACGCCGGCA
>NZ_JBFAGB010000059.1:0-41351 GCF_040639875.1 Actinomadura sp. NPDC023710 | reverse complement strand
GCCGGAGCGATGCCAGCGATCGCCGCAGTGCCCGACGATGGAGGGCCCTCCGGGCCCGAAGGAGGAGGAGGGCACTGCCATAGGCACAGCAGCGAGCCGCAAGGCGAGACGAAGCGATGCCAGCGATCGCCGCGGTGCCCGACGATGGAGGGCCCTCCGGGCCCGAAGGAGGAGGGCACTGCCATAGGCACAGCAGGGCCGCCAGGCCCGAAGGAGAAGAAAAAGGCGAGCTATACAGCCACCTTCTCTCTGAAGGCGCGGAGGGCGGCGGCGCCGACGGCCTTGTCCTGTTCGCCGTTGCCGCCGCTGACGCCCACGGCGCCGACGACCTCGCCCTCGTGGACGATGGGGAAGCCGCCCACGAAGATCGCGAACTTGCCGGGGTGCATCTGGTTGATGCCGAAGGCCTCGTTGCCCGGCAGGGCGGGGCCGTTGGGCGGCTCGTTGAACTTGTGGGTGTCGCGCTGGTGGCCGGCGGCGGTGAACGCCTTGGCGATGGCGATGTCCACGCCGGTGAGGCGGGCGCCCGTCATCCGGTGGACCGCGATCGGGTGCGCGCCGTCGTCGGCGATGCAGATCGTCTGCTTGACGCCGATGCGGCGCGCCTCCTCCTCGGCGGCGGTGAGCATGACGAGGGCGTCTTCCAGGGTGAGCCGGTGAACGGTGTGCACGGGGCCTCCAGACGGGCGCCGCCCCTCGCTTGAAAGAGGGGTATTGCCCTATTCAGATCGGTAAAGCAGGATGTGGAGGACGGTTCTTCCAGGTCACGCCGTCCGCCACGTCGCTCGTCCACTCCCGTCAGTCTCGAAGGACCACGTCCATCGGGGCTATGTACACTTCGCCGAACGAACCCGACGGGATGTGGGCACATGGCACATCACCCTGCGATCGTCACGACCGCCGACGGGCACCTGCCCGTCGGGACGCTGCTGGCCGAGCCGCTGCTGCGCGGCACGCTCGTCGCCGGACGGGCGGGGCTGGAGCGCGGCGTCGGCTGGTGTCTCCCGCTCTCGGAGACCCGTCGCTGCGCCGGCGACCCCGACCGCGACCTCGCCGGGGTCGCCGTCCACCTGCCGGTGACGGCGGTGGCCGCGCCGGAGGAGGCGGCGGCCGTGGTGGGCGACCTCGTCCGGCGGGACGCCGCCGCGCTGCTGGCGTGGCGGCCGCCGGGGGTCGACTCCGACCTCGACGCGGCGGCGCGCGCGGCCGAGGCCGCGGGCGTGCCACTGCTGGCGCTGCCCGCGGAGGCCGACTACCGGGCGGTGAGCCGGCTCATCGGGCAGAAGGCGCTGGCGCAGTCCGCGCACATCCTGGAGTACGGGTCGCGGGTGCACCGCACGCTCGCGGAGGTCCTCGCGCGCGGCCCGGGGGTGCCCGCGATGGCCCGCGCGGTGGTCGGGCTGTCGCGCTGCGGCGTCCTCATCTGCGACGCGGACGGCGAGCGCCTCGCCTGGGAGGAGCCGCCGGACGCCGCGCCGATGGACCCGGACGCGCTGCTGGCCGCCCTGCCCGAGGACCTCGGCCCGCCCGGGGAGCGTCCCGAGCCCGCGGAGGGGAACGCGCGCGCGACGGAGGCGCGGCTGCGGCCCGGCCCGGACGGCCCGCCCGTGCACGTGATCGTCACGCCCGTCCTGGTGGGCGGGCAGGTCTTCGGCCGGATGGTGATGGTGGAGCGGGCGTGCCCGCCCGACCCGCACGACCTGGCGCAGCACCGCGTGGTCGCCGAGCACGGCGCGACGCTGATCGGGTCGGAGATGCTGCGGCAGCGGTCGGTGCGGGCGGCCGAGGAGCGGGCCCGCGGCGACTTCGTGGAGGCGCTCGTCCACGGCCGGTTCGCCGACTCCCACGAGCTGGGCGCGCGGGCCCGCCACCACGGGTTCGACGTGGACGGGCACTTCGCCGTGCACGTGGTGGCGGCGGCGTCGCTGCTGCCGGTCGGCCGCGACTACCTGCGCCGGACGGTGTCGGCGACGCGGACCGCGCAGAACCTCGAACCCGGCGGGTGCGCGCTGACCGCCGCGATCAGTTCGACGATCGTGGTGATCCAGCAGGTCCCGGCCCCGCGGGACCCGATCGGGCAGCGCGCGGACGCCGCCCGGTTCGCCGAGCGGCTGCACCGGGCGCTGCGCCCGCATCTCGGCGACGACCTGCGGGTCACGCACGGCCGTCCCGGGCAGGGCGCCGGCGGGGTCGCGTCCGGGTACCACGAGGCGCGGCTGACGATGGGGCTCGCCTGGCATACCGCCGCCGAGCCCGTCTGCGGCTACGACGACCTCCGGGTGTTCGCCGCGCTGAAGGACGTGGCGCGCAGCGCGGAGGCCAAGTCGTTCGCCCGCGAGACCCTCGCCCCGCTGCGCCGCGCGAACGGCGGCGACCTGGAGAAGATCGTGCTCGCCTACATCAGGACGTCGGGGAACCTGAACGCGGCGGCGCGCGACCTCGGCCTGCACCGCAACACCATGCTGTACAAGCTCGACCGGGCGTCCCGCGCGCTGCGCATGGACATCCGCTCCGCGGACGCGCAGTTCATGTTCTGGCTGGCGCACCACATCGACACGCTGACGACCGTCACCGGCACCCTCGACGACGAGATGGCCCCGCCGGCCGCCGCGCCCGGCTGATCAGGCGGGGTCAGGGCCGGCGAAGGACGCCAGCAGCCCGAGCGCGGCGGTCGCGGCGCACACCGCGAACATGACGCCGAAGGCGGGGGCCTGGTCCAGGACGGCGCCGACCCACGCGGCGCCGAGGGCGGAGCCGCCGAAGCGCAGCAGGTTGAACAGGCCGAGGCCGGCGCCGCGGCGGCCGGCGTCCGAACGGGTGGCGCCGGTCGCGGCGGGCGTCTGGACGAACGCGACGCCGGCGCCGGTCAGGGCGAGCGCGGCGAGCAGCCACGGGACCGCCCCGGACGCGGCGAGGACGGCGGCGACGAGCACCTGCCCCGCGATGAGGATGAGCAGGCCGCCGCGCAGCACGGCGCGCGGCGACAGCCGTTCCATGAGGACGCCCGTGACCGGCCCCAGCACCGACATCACGACCGGCAGGCTCAGCAGGACGGCCCCCGCGTACAGGGTGCCGGTGTGCCGCTGCGTGGTCAGGTAGACGGGCACGGCGAGCAGCGTGGCGCCCAGGCAGAACATCTGCGCGAGGACGCTGAGGCACGAGCGCAGGTAGCGGGCCTCCAGCAGCAGCCGGGGCGGCAGGAACGCGTCGGGCCGCCCACGCGAGGTCGCGGCGTAGGCGGCGGCGGTGAGGAGGCCGGCGAGCACGCCGCCCCAGACGAGCGGCGAGGTCGCGCCGAGCGTCGCGGCGGCGGAGGTGCCGCCGAGGCCGAGCCCGGCGGCGAGGGTCAGCAGGGCCGCGCCGCGCCAGTCCAGCGGGACGGGCCGCGCCCGCCCCGCCGGGACGAACCGGACGGCCAGCGCCGCGGCTGCGGCGCACAGCGGCACGACCGGCCAGAACACGGCGTGCCAGCCGAACCAGGTGGCCAGGCCGCCGCCGAGCGTGGGTCCGGCGGCCTGGCCGACGCCGTTGGCCGCCGCCCACAGGCCGAGGGCCCTGCCGCGCCGCCCGCCGCCGAACAGCGACGCGATCAGCGCCATGACGGCGGGCAGCATCGCGGCGGTCGCGACGCCCTGCACCGCGCGCATCGCGACCAGCGAGGCCAGGTCGCCGGCGAGCCCGGCGCCCGCCGAGCCGATCCCGAGCAGCAGCATCGCGGCGAGGAACACCCGGCGCGGGCCGCAGCGGTCGCCGAGCCACCCCGACAGCGGCAGCAGCACGGCGAACGGGAGCGTGAACCCGACGACGACCAGGGTGCCGGAGGAGATCGAGGCGTCCAGGTCGCGCAGGATCAGCGTCAGCGGGACGTTGACGATCGTGTTGGCGACGGTGCCGGTGAACGTGCCGAGCAGCAGCGGGACGAGCGCCGCCCACGACCCGCGCCCCGCGCCGCGCCCGTCCCCCGGGTCAGGCTCGGCCAACGGGCCGCCGCCGTCGGGGTCCGCCGCTCGCGGCGTCCTCCGGTGGGACGTGCACGAGGATCTCCCCGTCCTCCTCCTTCACCGGGTACACCTTGATCGGCTTGGTCGCGGGCGGGGTGATCGGCTCGCCGGACCCGAAGTCGAAGACGCTGCCGTGGCACGAGCACAGCAGCCCGTCCTCGGTCACCCGCCCGGACGACAGCAGGCAGTCCAGGTGGGTGCAGTAGTTCGACATGGCGTGCACCTCGCCGTCCCAGCGGGCGACGGCGACCTCCGCCTCGCCCACGAAGAAGCGGCGGACGACGCCCTCGGGCACCTGCCCCGAGCGGGCCACGCGCTGGTATTCCATCGGTCGCTCCCTAGCTGAGTGTGTCGAGCAGGTCGGTGAGGTCGGTGTCCTCGTCGCGCAGGGCGTCCGCGTCCGGGACGGCCTCGCCGGCGATCAGCTGCCGGGCGATCGCGAGGTCGCCGCCGCGGTCCACGGTGAACGCGGCGCGCAGCACGCCGTCCGCCAGGTAGAACGCGATGAAGTCGAAGTCCTCGACGCGGCCCCGGACGACGAGCCGGTCCGTGCCCTCGCCGTGCCCCGCGTGCTGGACGGCGTGGCCGAACTGGTCGGACCAGAACCACGGCGGCGCCGTGTGCGCCGACGTGCCGCCGAGGATGTTCTTGGCCGCCGCCATGCCCTGCGCGTTGGCGTTGTCGAAGTGCTCGGCGCGGACGTGCCGTCCGAGGAGCGGCCGCCACTGGCAGGCGACGTCGCCTGCGGCGTAGACGCCGTCCACGCGGGTGCGGCAGTACTCGTCGACGGCGATGCCGCCGGGGGACTCGATCCCGGCGCCGGTGACGGGCTCGACGTTCGGCACCATCCCGGCGCCGACCACGACCACGTCCGCCTCCAGGGCCGTCCCGCCGCTGGTGGTGACGACGGCGCCGGACGCGGTCTCCTCGTACCGCTCGACCTTCTCGCCGGTGCGCAGGTCGACGCCGTTCGTGCGGAGCATCGCGGCCATCACGTCGCCCATGAGCTCGCCGACGACGTGCCCGAGCGGACGCCCGGCCTGCTCGACGATCGTGACGTGGGCGCCGCGGTCGAGCGCGGTGGAGGCGACCTCGCAGCCGATGAACCCGGCGCCGATCACCACGACCCGCGCGCCGGGCCGCAGTTCGGCGCGGAGCCGGTCGGCGTCGGCGACGGTGCGCAGGTACCGGACGCGCTCCCCCTCCACGCCGGGCAGGCGCCGGGGGCGCCCGCCGGTCGCGATGAGCAGGGCGTCGCCCGCGAGCGCGGTGCCGTCCGCCAGTTCCAGGGCCCGTTCGGCGGGACGGATCGCGGCGGCCGCGACGCCGAGCCGCAGCTCCACGTCGTTGGCCTCGCACCACTGCGGGGTGAGCAGGCACAGCTCGTCGCGGTCCTGCTCCCCCGCCAGGTACTCCTTCGACAGCGGCGGGCGCTGGTAGGGGGCCTCGTGCTCGGCGCCGACGAGCGTGACGCGGCCGTCGAAGCCGCGGCGGCGCAGCGTGCGGGCGGCGACCGCGGCCGTCTGCCCCGCCCCCGCGATCAGGACGTTCTTCATGCTCTGCTCCTTTGCGGGGGGACGACCCCCCGCGCCCCCCGGTCCGCTCCGCTCATGAGGGGTGCTCCTCCGACAGGATCCTGGGCCGCGGGTCGACGTAGACGTCGCCGCCGTCGACGCGCACGGCATGGCTCGGCTGGCACTCGTCCCGGCCCTCGATCTCGCCGGTCTCCGGGTCGAACACCCACTGGTGCCCGGGGCAGATCACCCGCCCGTTCAGGACGGCCCCCTTGGACAGCGACCGCTGCTTGTGGACGCACACGTCGTCCAGCGCGTAGACGTCGTCGCCGACCAGGAAGAGCGCGATCCGCCGCCCCTCGACGGTCACGGCGAGCCGCCTGCGCCTGCGCACCTCGGCGAGCGCGGCGGCCCGCACCCACTCGCTCGTCTGCTGCTCCACGGTCGTCCTCCCTGCTGGATGGCCGGCGGCGGGGCGGGGACGCCGCCCCGCCGCCGGACCGGACTCGGATCAGGCGCTGACCAGGTCGGGCTTGACGTAGGTGTCGTAGAGGCCCTGCGTGTAGGAGAACCGCATCTCCGCGCCCCACCGGCACAGCCGGAGGCAGCGCTGCTGGAGCTCCGGGGTGTCGGCGTGGTCGAGGACGATCTGGTAGCCGCGCTCCCCGTGCACCACGTCGGAGGTGATGTGCAGGTCGAAGAACTCGATCTCGTCCTCGGTGAACCCGTACACCTCGCGCAGCGGCACGATCTGCTTCTTGTAGATGCTCGGGACCTGCGACTCCAGGCCGACCACCAGGGCGGCGGTGGCGACCACGAAGTGCTCGCGCATCGCGACCGCGTAGCACCACGCCTGGAGGCCGCGGGTGATGGCGTTCATGTTGGACGGGTCCTCGACGCGCTCGCGGGTGGTGCCGCACGCCTCGGCGAACCGGATGAGGAGGTCGGTGTGCCGGATGTCGGCGAGCTCCTCCTCGTACATGTTCTGGAGCGTGAAGTCCTTGGCGCCGGTGAACTCGTCGGGCGTGTTGGCGTAGACGTAGGCGAGGTAGTCGGCGAACGGCCCCACGTAGTGGTAGTGGTTCTCCGCCCAGCGGGCGAAGTGCTCGCGCTTCAGCTCGCCGTCCGCCCACGCCTTGCTGAACGAGGCGTTCTTGGCCTCACGGCCCTTGATCGCGTTCTGCAGCTCGGCGCGGAACGCGTCCTTCGACAGCAGCTCTGCCATTTCCTGATCCCTTCTCGGGTTTCTTACCGGGGTGAGATGTAGACGCTTTTCTCTTGCGTGTAGAAGAGCATCATCGAAGGTCCGGCCTGCTCTTTGAACGTCTGCGTGCTGGATTCCTTGAGCCCGCCGAACGGCACCGTCATCGCCATTCCGGAGGTCGGCTGGTTCACCTTCACCAGGCCGCTCTCGGAGCGCCGGGCGAACTCCAGCGCCCGGCCGGTGTCGCGGGTGACGATCCCGGCCGACAGCCCGTAGTCGGTGCCGTTGGCCAGCGCGACGGCCTCGTCGAAACCGGACGCCCGCTGGAAGGCCAGCACCGGTCCGAAGATCTCCTCGCGGGCGATCCGCATGTCCGGCGCCACCGCGCCGAAGACGGCCGGCCGCACGAAGTACCCGTCGCCGGGGAGCCGCCGCCCGCCGGTGACGAGCTCGGCGCCCTCCTCCTCGCCGATCCGCACGTAGTCGAGGAACTTCTCCAGTTGGAAGTCCGCGGCGAGCGGCCCCAGGTCGACGCCGTCGCCCAGCCCGTTCCCGACGGTCAGCGCCTCGGCGGCCCGCGCCACGCGTTCGAGCAGCTCGTCGTGGACGGCGTCGTGCGCGATGACCCGGCTCGTCCCGGTGCACGCCTGCCCCGACAGCCCGAACGCGCCCTTGACGATGATCTGCGTGCCGCGTTCCAGGTCGGCGTCGTCCAGGACGACCACCGGGTTCTTGCCGCCCATCTCCAGCTGGGCGCGGCGCGACGGCCCGACCGCCGCGTGGACGGCGCGTCCCGCCCGGGTGGAGCCGGTGAACGTCACGGCCCCGACGCGCTCGTCCGCCGCCAGCGCGGCTCCGGCCTCGGCGCCGCCGTGCACCAGGGAGATCGCGCCCGGCGGGAGCCCACCGGCCAGCAGCGCCTCCACGAGCCGCTGCGCCAGCAGCGGCGTCACCGGGCTCGGCTTGAACACCACCGCGTTGCCGGCCGCCAGCGCGGGCCCGATCTTGCGGGACGGGATGTTCAGCGGGAAGTTCCAGGGCGTGATCGCGCCGACCACCCCGACGGGCTCGCGCCGCGTGTAGACGATCCCGCCGTCGCCCGCCGGATGGCTCTGGCCGGTGATGCGGTGGGCCTCTCCCGCGTAGAAGCGCAGGTTGCGCGGCGTGCGGGAGACCTCCATGGCCGCCTCGGCGCGCGTCTTGCCCTCTTCCCGCACCAGTTCGACGACGAGCGGGTCCGCCCGCTCCTCCAGCCACCGTGCCGCCGCCTCGAGCACGTCGGCGCGTTTCTCCGGGGAGGCCGCAGCCCATTGCGCGGCGCCCTCGACGGCCCCGTCGACGGCGGCTCCGACATCGGCGGCCGACGACTCGGGGAACTCCCCGACGATCTCGCCGAGTTCCGCCGGGTCGTGCCGCCGGAACGTCCTGCCGTCCGCCGCCGGACGCCATTCGCCTCCGACGAGGTTCAGCCCCTCATGCATGCTCGCTCGTCTCCCTTTCCAGGTCACCGGCGATCGCGGTGAGTTCGACTTCGACGGGCGCGCCGCCGGGCAGGGCGCGGACGCCGACGGCGCTGCGGGCGGGGCGGCCGAGCCCCGGCGCCAGCGCGTCCAGGGCGGCCGAGGCGCCGTCCGCGACCGCCGACAGGTCGGTGAACCCGTCGGCGCAGGCGACATAGACCGTCATCCGGACCCACCGCCGGACGCGGCCGAGATCTCCGTCGGCGACCGCGGCGACGGCGTTGCGGGCGGCCAGGCCGGCGGCCTCGCTCGCGGCGGGGACGTCCAGGTCGCGGCCCACGAGGCCGGTCAGGGTCAGGCGGCCGTCCCGGCGCGGCGTCATCCCGGCGCTCGCGACCAGGACGTCGCCCGTGCGGATCGGCTCGGCCACGGCCGGGACGTAGGCGCCCTGGGGGCGCGGCATGGCGGGAAGTTCAGACACCGAGGGCCACCCCGTCCTGGCGGGGGTCGGACGCGCCGAGGAGGGCGCCGTCCGCGACGGACACGACCTGGGCGCTGCCGCCCGCGTCCCACGGCGCCTGGACGGCGACGTCGTGACCGCAGGCGCGCAGGGCCTCGATCCGGTCGGCCCCGAGGCGGGACTCGACGCGCAGTTCGGGCGGGCGTCCGAGGACGTCGGCGTCGCTGCCCGGATGGACGGTGAAGCGCGGCGCGGCGACAGCGGTCGCGGGGTCGTGGCCGTGGTCGAGGAGGTGCGACAGCAACTGGGCGTTCCACTGGACCTGGCCGTCCCCGCCGGGCGTGTTGCCCGCGTGCAGGAGGCCGCCGGAGGCGCCGGTGACGAGCCAGGCGTTCAGGGTGTGCAGCGGCCGTCGGCGCGGGCGGACCTCGTTGGGGTGCCCGTCGATGAGGTAGGCGCCGCGCCCGAGCCGGTTGTTGAGGACGATGCCCGTGCCCGGGACGGTGATCCGGGCGCCGAAGGTGAAGGCGAGCGAGTGGATGAGGCTGACCGCGCGCCCCTGCGCGTCGACGGCGACCATGGAGGTGGTGTCGCCGCCCGCGGGGACCGGCGACGGGAGGCCCGCCGGGACGTCGCCGGCGTCGAGGCGGGCGCGGGCGGCCTCCAGCGCGGACGGCGCGAGCAGCCCGCGCCAGTGGTCGCTGCCGTCGCCGCAGCCCGCGAACCGGTCGGCGAACGCGATGCGCGCGGCGGAGGCCATCCGGTGGACCGCCTCCGCCGAAAGCCACGGGAGGCCGGACAGGACGCCGTCGCAGAGGCCCGCCTGCTGCGCCACCATCCAGCCGGGCGTGGGCGGCGGGGTCAGGTGGACGGTCGTCCCCCGGAAGTCGCAGGTCAGCGCCGCTTCGGGGACGGAGCGGCCGCCCGCCATCCATTCGTAGCCGGAGAACGGCGCCCCGGCGTCGACCAGGGCGTCCACGGAGCGTTCGGCGAGCACGCCGGAGTACAGGTCGGCCGGGTGGTCGGCGAGCCTGCGGAGCGAGGCGCCGAGGTCGCGCTGGACGATCGGCTCGCCGACGGCGGGCACGCGGCCGCCGGGAAGGAGGACCTCGGCCGTGCCGGGGTCGCGGGCCAGCGCGTCGCGGCGCTCGACGATGTCGGCGCGCGTCTTGCGGGTGCAGGGCAGGCCGTCCTCGGCGGCGGCGATCGCGGGCGCCCACAGCTCGGGCAGCCCGCGGGAGGCCGAGTCGGCGTGCAGGGCGGCGAGCGCGGCGACCGCGCCGGGGGTCGCGACGGCGAGGGCGCCCTCCAGCGGGACGGCGGCCAGGCCGCGGTCGCGGTAGAAGGCGGGCTCGCCGCCGTCCGGGCCGAAGCCGCTGCCGCCGAACGCGGCGACGGAGCCGTCCGGGCGGCGCAGCAGGGCGAACGCGTCGCCGCCGACCCCGCACTGGCCGGGCAGCGCGAGCCAGGACAGGGCGGCCATCGCCAGCGCGGCGTCCACGGCGTTCCCGCCGTCCGCGAGGACCCGCGCGCCGAGCAGGCTCACCGCCGGATGGCTGGAGGCGACCATGCCGCCGGACGCGACGGAGGGGCCGCGGTCCGGGAGGCCGAAGGGGCTGCGCTCTGACATGCCGCCAGTGTCGGCGGCTCCTGATCAGCGCCGATACGGACCGATCGCCGAAGATCCGGCACCTTCCTTGGGCACCGTGCACAGCGGCCCCGCGCACCGCTGCTTCGCTCGCCGGACGCCCGACATGGTGCACAAAATGACCAAGCGCGTAGTGTGCACGTTCCTCATTGTTCACCTCGGACCGATCGAGCAGATTCTCTGCAATCGTTGCGCCCGTCGGCCTCGCAGAGGGCGCGTACAGGGAGGGGGCGTCCTTTGGAAGCCGCTCACTGGATCTATCTGTCCGGAATCGTCATCATCATCGCCGTCATGATCGCCCGCAAGAACGTCGTCATCCCCGCGGTGGCCGCGACGTTCCTCACCGCCTGGGTGTTCACCGGGAGCTTCGTCACGGGGCTGGAGTCGATCTTCAACGCCAGCCTCACGGCGGCGTCCGAACTGTTCAGCATCTTCCTGATCATCGCGCTGGTCACCGCGCTGCTCGGGTCGCTGCGCGCGCTCGGCGCCGACCGCCGGATGGTGGAGCCGTTCCGCGTCGTCATGCGGTCCGGCCACTCCGCCTTCTGGGTGCTCGCCGCCGTCACCTACGTGATCAGCCTGTTCTTCTGGCCGACGCCGGCGGTGCCGCTGATGGGCGCCATCCTGCTGCCCGCGGCGATCGCCGCGGGGCTGCCGCCGATCAGCGCGGGCGTCGCGATCGCGATCGCCGGGCAGGGCATGGCGCTGTCCAGCGACTACGTCATCCAGGTCGCGCCCGGCCTGTCGGCGAAGGCCGCCGGGGTGCAGACCGGCGCGGTCGCCGACCGCGCCATGGTGCTGTCCCTGATCACGGGCCTGGTCGCGCTCGGTATCGGCTACCTCATGACGCGCTCGGAGTTCCGCCGGCCGGACGCGGCGCTGCTCGAACGCTGGGAGGCCGGGGAGTCGGAGATGGAGGCGCCGGCGCCGCGCCGCTCGCTCATCCGCGTGCTGCCGCGGCGGCGCGTCCTGCAGCCGGAGCCGGCCGCGGCGGGCGGCGGGGACGGCGGCGTGGCCGTCCTCGACCACGGGCCCGGGTCCGGCTCCGGGTCCGGCGGCTCGTCCAGCGTGCCCGGCCCTCGTCCCGGCGCGTCCGGCGACGCGGGCGAGGCGTCGGACGAGATGACGCGGCGGGCGCTGTCGTCGCTGGACGGCGGCGACGCGCCGGGCGCCGACTGCCCCAGGCGGTCCAAGGCGTTCGCCGCGATCGTCCCGCTGGCCCTGATCGGGCTCGTCGGCTACATGATGCTGGGCAAGTTCACCGGGCTCGTCCCCGAGGTGGTGGGCGGGGACGCCGCAGCGCTCGTCGGCGGGGTCGCCACGGCGCTGCTGCTGGCCGCCGCGATCGCCAAGGACGGCCGGGGCAGCCTGGAGCGGTGCGCCGACCACATCGTCGACGGCCTGGTCTTCGCGATGAAGGCGATGGGCGTCGTGATCCCGATCGCCGGGTTCTTCTTCATCGGCAACGCCGACTTCGCCGGGAAGATCATGGGCATGGAGGAGGGCGCGCAGGCGCCCGGCTTCCTGTTCGACGCCGTCGTCCGGATGCAGGACGCGATCCCCGACAGCCAGTACGTCGTCGGCTTCGGCGTGCTGATCATCGGGATGATCACCGGGCTGGACGGCTCCGGGTTCTCCGGGCTGCCGCTCACCGGCTCGCTGGCCGGCTCGCTCGGCCCGGCCTCCGGCGTCGACCCGGCGCTGCTCGCGGCGATCGGGCAGATGGGCTGCGTCTGGGCCGGCGGCGGCGTGCTGGTCGCCTGGTCGTCGCTGATCGCCGTGGCCGGGTTCGCCCGCGTCCCGGTGCTCGACCTCGTCCGCCGCTCGTTCCTGCCCGTGATCGCCGGCCTCGTCGTCGCCACGATCGTCGGCCTGATCATCTACTAGGGAGCAGGGGTGACCGCGTCCTCCGACCTGTCCGATCCGGCCCCTGCCGCCGCGCCCGCCGCGGCGGCAGGGGGCCCGCCGCGCGCCGCCCTCCGGTGGCGCGCCGTGCTGCTGGTGCTCCTCACCTTCGGCGCCGGAACGACCGACGTCGTCGGGTTCCTCGGCATGGAGAAGGTCTTCACCGCCAACATGACCGGCAACATCGTGCTGTTCGGCCTCGCCGCCGGCGAGGGGAACGGCGCCGACCTGGCCCGCTGCGGCGCCGCGACGCTCGCGTTCGCGCTCGGCCTGCTCGCCGGGTTCCTCATCGCGGGACGCTCCGGCGCCGGGCGGCTGTGGCCGCCCCGCGTCACCGCCGTCCTCGGGTTCGTCCTGGTGGCGCAGACCGCGTTCCTCGCGGGCTGGGCCGCCGCGGGCGCCGAGCCGCACGGCGCCGGGCTGCTCGCCCTGATCTCCCTGTCGTCGGCGGCGATGGGCGCGCAGACGGCGGCGGCGCGCAGCATGGCCGCCGACGGGATCACCACCACGTTCGTCACCGGGACGCTGACCTCGATGATGGGCGGCCTCGCGGTCGGGCAGGGCGCGGCGGCCGGACTGCGGACCGCGGTGATCCTCAGCCTCGCCGCCGGGGCGGCGGTGGCGGGCGCGCTGATGACGCACGCTCCCGTCGCGGCCGCGGCCGTCAGTCCCGTCGTGCTGGCCGTGGTGATCGCCGGCGCGTTCCGGCTCCACCCCTCCCGGACGTCCTAGGCGGGGCCGGCCCAGCGGGCGCGGGCCATGTCGACGCGGCGCCCGTCCGGGCGCAGGGGCGTCCCCTCGGCGCGGTAGTTCTCGTGGGCCTCGATCTCGAGGCCGCTCGGCGGGTTCCCGTCCGCGCGGAGCACCCGCCACCACGGGACGGCGCCCCCGTACAGCGACATCACGCGCCCGACCTGCCGCGGCCCGCCCCGCCCGACCATCTCGGCGACGTCGCCGTAGGACAGGACGCGGCCCGGCGGGATGCGCTCCACCGCGTCCAGCACCGCCTCGGAGTACTCGTCAGGTTCGGACCACATCCGCTCATTCTCCCGGATCGCGCTCGCCGCGCAGCAGGACGGCGGCGCCCGCCAGGCCGAGCAGGGACAGCGCGCAGATCAGCGAATAGGTGAGGACGAGCCCGCCCGAGCGGTGCACGACCTGGACGGGACGGACCGGACCGGTCGCGAACCGCTTCCCCGCCGGCAGGCCGGCGCCGCCCGTCCGCGCCGCCGCCAGGGTGTCGGACGCGGCGAGCGCGGCTGCGGCGTCGACCCGCCCGAACCCGACGCCCCGGTCGTAGCCGCGCGCCGGACGGTTCCCGGTGCTCGCCACGAGCGCCTGCGTGACCAGCGCGGGGGCGAGGCCCCGGTGGCGCGACCGGATGAGCGCGGCGACGCCGGAGACGAACGCGGTCGCCGGGCTCGTGCCGTCCCCGACCCAGTACCGCCCGTCCGGGCCCGCGCCGACGATCTGCACGCCGGGCGCGGACACGACGACGCCGGAGTTGCGGTTGGAGAACCCGGCGTGCCGGCCCCGCGCGTCCACGGCGGCCACGGAGACCACGCCGGGGAACGACGCCGGATAGAAGTACCCGGTGGACTCGCCGCTGCCGGGCCGGCGGGCGCCGCGCGCCGGGGCGGACCGGCCTCCCACTCCGCGCGGATCGTCCTCGTCTCCGCTGTTGCCCGCGGCCGCGACCACGACCACGTTCCGGCTGAT
The DNA here is from genome assembly GCF_040639875.1 of Actinomadura sp. NPDC023710. Classification (NCBI taxonomy): domain Bacteria; kingdom Bacillati; phylum Actinomycetota; class Actinomycetes; order Streptosporangiales; family Thermomonosporaceae; genus Actinomadura; species Actinomadura sp. NPDC023710. The sequence goes on along the minus strand of NZ_JBFAGB010000059.1, from coordinate 27,440 downwards.
CGCGTAGGCGACGGCGTCGCGCTCGCGCGGCGTGGGGTAGGAGCGGCCGAGGGACAGGTTGACCACGTCGGCGCCGTGGTCGACGGCGTACCGGACGCCCTGGGCGATCGTCCCCGTGTAGCGCCCGCCGCCGGTGAACTCCGCGAAGCCCGGCTCGTCGCGTTCCAGGATCACCCGCAGGGACAGCAGGCGCGCCTCGGGCGCGACGCCGACGACCCCCTCGGCGCCGCCGGGGCCGTGCCCGTGCCCGGCGATGATCGACGCCATGTTGGTGCCGTGCAGCCGCTTCGGCGCGACGCCGGGCGGGTTCGCGCCGCGCGTGTAGTCGGGCCCGGCGGTGACGGAGCCGGCGAGGTCGGCATGGCCGGCGTCCACGCCCGAGTCGAGGACGGCGACGGTCGCGCCGCCGCCCCTGGACGTCCGCCAGGCGCGCGGCACGTTCAGCGACTCCAGGACGGGCGTGACCGCGTCCCGCACCGGGTCGGAGGCGAGGGCGGCGCTTCGGGGTCCGGCGGCGCGCGCCGCCGGCGCGGCGGGGGCCGCGGCCAGCGCCAGCGCGGCCGCTCCGGCGGCGGCGCGCCTCAGCACCGCCACTCCCGGGTGCCGCAGCGGACCGCCGCCGGGGCGGTCAGGGGCCGCAGGACGCCCTGGACGAGCTGCGGCGCCAGCTCGGCCGCATCGGCCAGGGACCCGCGCATCGCGGGACGCCCGTCGGCGTAGCCGGCCGTCGCCGCGACCACGTACGGGCCGCGCTGCGCGGCGGTGGACGCCTGCCGCGCGACGTCCCCGAACCGGGCGGCCACCGAACCCGCGAGCGGCAATGCGCGCAGTCCCGGACGCGGCCCGCGGGACGGGAACCAGGCGACGGCCTCGCGCGCGGTCCGCTCGTCCGGGAACACGACCACGCCGACCGTGACCGCGAGGCCCTGCGCCTGGTCCAGGTAGGTGGCGCGCAGCGCGGCGCGGCAGCCGCGGACCGTCAGGGTCCGGGCGAACATGTCGTCCACGGCCGTCTCGCAGCGGGTGTCGGGGCCGATCCCCACCCGGCGGGCCGTCTCGGCGGACGCCTGGCCGAGCCGGTACGACAGGCCCGCGGGGAAGATCCGTCCGGCGGTCCAGGTCCGGTAGCGGCCGGACGGCTCCGCCGCCGCGGCCCCCGCGCGCTCGGCCGGGGTGGGGGCGCGGGTCAGCTCGGCGGTCAGCCGCACCCCGGCGACGACGAGGACGGTCGCGCACGCCGGCGCGGCCACCAGCGCGGCCGTCCTGCGGGAGACCCGCCGCCCGGCGCCCGGTTCCGGCTCGCCGTCCGGAGCGGAGATCTCGGCGCGCGACACCAGCGGAGCGTAGCCCAAGGCGGCTCAGGACGGGGCGACGGGAGGCCGCCCGGGGTGGCGCCGCCGGAAGGCGACCGCGAGCGCGAGCGCCCCGGCCGTCCCGCCGAGCCCGAGGAGCACGATCACGATGATCAGCGGGCGGACCCAGAAGGGCCGCTCGATGACCTCCACCGGGCCGGGGTCCTCCTTCCCGAACCGCTGCCCGGCGGGCTTGGCCTGCGCCGGGCCGGGCGACGTCGAGGCCAGCGAGTCCGCCGCCGACAGGGCGCGGGCCGCGTGCACCTCCCCGAACCCGACCTCCGGGTCGTACCCGGCGGACGGGGCATGCCGGGTGCTCTGGATCAGCGCCTGCGCGACCAGCGCCGGCGCCATCCGGGGATGCTTCGCGCGGATCAGCGCCGCGATCCCGGCGACGAGCGCGCTGGCGTCGCTGGTGCCGTCGCTCCTGAGGTACCGGCCGCCCGGCACCCCGATGGGCAGGCCCGCGCCCGGCGCCGACAGCAGCACCGAGTAGTTGCGGTTGGAGAACGGCGCGCGGGCGTGGCCGGGCAGGGTCGCCGCGACCGCGATCACGCCGGGGAACGACGCCGGGTAGGAGTACGGCGCGAACCCGTCGCCGTCCAGCAGCCGTTCTTCGTCGCCGTCGTTGCCGACGGCCGAGACCACCACGACGCCCTTGCCGAGGGCGTAGCCGACGGCCTCGCGCTCGGCGGGATTCTCGTCCCGGCTGCCGAGCGACAGGTTGATGACGTCGGCGCCGTGGTCGGCGGCGTAGCGGATGCCGCGCGCCACCGCGTCGCCCGCGCTGCCCGCCGCCCGGAAGCGCCGGTAGCTGGCGTCCTCCGGCTCGCCGATGGTCCGGACGGCGAGGATGCGCGCCTGCGGGGCCATGCCGATGACCCCCGAGCCGCCGCCCGGGCCGTGCCCCTGCCCGGCGATCAGCGTCGACATCCCGGTGCCGTGCAACCGCGCCGGCGTCGTCCCGGCGTCGATCCTGGCGAGCATGTTGGGGCCGACGGTGACCTTGCCGCGCAGGTCCGGCTGGGTCGGGTCGACGCCCGAGTCGACGACCCCGACCGTCACGCCGGCGCCCCTGGTCACCTTCCAGGCGGCCTCCATGCCGAGCAGGGAGAGGATGGGACGCTGCCCGTCCCGCACCACGTCCGCGTGCGCGTGGACCGGCATCAGCCAGCTCCCGGCCAGCACCGCCGCCCCCACGGCCGCCGGCAGACCGCGACGCTTCACCCGCGCCCCCCTCAGCATTGCCACTCGGGCAGGTCGCAGTCGGGCAGCGGCCTGACCGACAGCGTCCGCGCGATCGTGTGGGCGATCTGCGGGGACACCGCGAACGGCTCGCCCGGACGCCCCTTCTTGATCGCGGAGGCGGGGCGGCCGTCGGCCTGACCGGAGGTCGTCAGCACGACGTACGGGCCGCCGCGGTCGATCGTCCGGTCCTGCCTGGCAGCGTCGGTGAAGCGGGCGGACGCCGTGCCCGGGAACGCGGCGGCGTGCAGCGCGGGCCGGACGGATCCCGTGCCGTCCGGGCCCTGCGAACCGGGCAGCTCCCTGTAGGCCCGGTCGGCCTTCGACGGATCGGGGAACGCCACCACGCCGACGGTGACGACGACGCCCTGCAACTGGTCGACATAGGTCGCGCGCAGGACGGCCAGGCAGCCGTGCCGGGCGATCGTGGTCGCGATCTCCTCGTCCACGCCCTGGACGCAGCCGGCGTCCGGGACGATCCCCGTCCGGGACGCGTACTCGGTGTGGTTCCCCGTCGGCCGGTAGCCGAGCCGGTCGGGGAAGACCCGCCGCGCGGGCCACGCCTCCCAGCGGCGCGCGACCTCCTTCTCGGCGGCGATCTGGAGCTCGGCGTTGGTCGGCGCGCGCCTGAGGGTCGTCCAGGTGCCGAAGAACGAGACCCCCGTGGCGACGAGGTAGCAGCAGCCGACGACCAGCGCCGTGATCATCCACTGGCGGCCGGTGAGGCCCAGCACCGTCGGCGGGCCGCCGGCGCCCACCGGTCGCGGCGGCGCGCCGTACGGGCGCGCGGGCCCGGCGTGGGGGTGCGCGGGCGGGCCCGGCGGGCCGGGCGGGCGGAAGCCGCCGGGCGGGCCGGGCTGGTGCGGGGACCGCGGTGGGGGCGGCTGCTGGGAGGGGGGCAGGAATGCCACAACAGTCAAGATTAACGGCGCTTCACGACATTCCGCCTGTCATCCCGCGAAGGCCGCCGTTCTTCCCCTGCGGAGAAACGGAGGAGGCCCCTCCTCAGAGGGGCCCCGGCCCGCACGGCGCCGCGGCCGGAGGCCGCGGTCCGCGGCTCACTCCACGGACCGCTTCGCCTCCTTGGCGGCGTCCTTGGCCTTCTCGCCCGCCTGCTTGGCGCCGCCGGCGGCGCGGTCGCTCTTGCCCTCGGCCTCCAGGTACGGGTCGCCGGACTGCCGTCCGGTCTCCTCCTTGCCCCTGCCCTTGGCCTGCTGCGCCTTGTTCTTCAGCTTGTCGAGGAAACCCATGGTTCCTCCTCCTGTACGGAGTGTGGTAACACCGCCTATGCCCCCGATGGCCCGGATTATGCGGACGTCCGGGTGTCGCGCCGGAGCCGCTCCGCCTCCTCGTGGATGAGGGCCTCGGTCTCCAGGAGCTTGGCCTCGGCCTGCTCCGTTCGCAGCGCCGCCCGCTGCTCGCGCGGGCTCGGCTTGCGCCGCCTCCCCGCCGTCCGGCGGCCGGCCCGTTCGCCCCTGAGCTTCTTCATGAACCCCATGCCCGTCACCTCTCCTCGCCCGCGGCCGGCCCGGTCGCCGGTCCCGCGCCCGTACGGTGCCCCTTTTATGGCGATCCATTCCGGTACTGGGGGAGACACGGGCAACCGTCCGGCAGGCGGCTGCCGGGAATGCCGCAGCACATGGCAGGGTTGTGCCGTGGGAGGACGATGACGTCCCGCCGTCCTCGAACGTCGAGCGCCAGCACAGGAGCATTCACCGTGTCGTTGCCACCTCTGGTCGAGCCCGCCCCGGAGCTCACCCGCGACGAGGTCAACCGCTACTCGCGGCACCTGATCATTCCCGATGTGGGCATGGCCGGGCAGAAGCGCCTCAAGAACGCCAAGGTCCTGGTCGTCGGCGCGGGCGGCCTCGGCTCCCCCGCCCTGCTCTACCTGGCCGCCGCCGGCGTGGGCACCCTCGGCGTCATCGACTTCGACGTCGTGGACGAGTCCAACCTGCAGCGGCAGATCATCCACCGGCAGTCCTCGCTCGGCAGGCCGAAGGTCGAGTCCGCCGCCGAGACCGTCCGTGACATCAACCCGCTGATCGACGTGCTGGTGCACGACACCGCGCTCGACCGCGACAACATCATGGACATCTTCTCCGGCTACGACCTGATCGTGGACGGCACCGACAACTTCGCCACCCGCTACATGGTGAACGACGCAGCCGTCCTGCTCGGCAAGCCGTACGTGTGGGGCTCGATCTACCGGTTCGACGGCCAGGCGTCGGTGTTCTGGGCCGAGCACGGCCCCTGCTACCGCTGCCTCTACCCCGAGCCGCCGCCGCCCGGCATGGTGCCGTCCTGCGCCGAGGGCGGGGTGCTCGGCGTGCTGTGCGCGTCCATCGGCTCCATCCAGGTGAACGAGGCCATCAAGCTGCTGACCGGCATCGGCGAGCCGCTCGTCGGCCGGCTGATGGTCTACGACGCCCTGGAGATGTCCTACCGCTCGGTCAAGGTCCGCAAGGACCCCGAGTGCCCGCTGTGCGGCAAGAACCCGACGCAGACCGAGCTGCTGGAGGACTACGAGGCGTTCTGCGGCGCGGTCTCCGACGAGGCCGCCGAGGCCGTCCGGGACTCCACGATCTCCGTGCACGACCTGAAGGCCATGCAGGACCGGGACGACGACATCTTCCTCGTGGACGTCCGCGAGCCCAACGAGTACGAGATCGTCGCGATCCCGGGCGCCACGCTCATCCCCAAGGGCGAGTTCCTGAACGGCTCCGCCCTGGAGCGCCTGCCGCAGGACAAGAAGATCGTCCTGCACTGCAAGTCGGGCGTCCGCTCCGCCGAGGCCCTCGCCGTCGTGAAGAACGCCGGCTTCGGCGACGCCGTCCACGTCGGCGGCGGCGTCCTGGCCTGGGTCAACCAGATCGACCCCAGCCTCCCGTCCTACTGAGGCCCGCCGGAAGGCCCCCGGACCCGCCAAGGGTCCGGGGGCCTTCCGCTGTCGGGGCCCTGCCCGCGCCCTGTCCGGGGCCCACCGCGCCGTGCACGCCCTTCCCGCGGAAACCTCCCGATCCAGATCTTGACCGGGTGGCCGCCGGTATTTAGTTTGGATCACGATCAAAACCCGGCGAAGGGATGCGACCGTGGGACGACGGCGCAGGGCGCAACGGAGATGGCGGGCCGCGTTGGCCGGGGCGGTGGGCGCGTTGCTCATCCTCGGCGCGCCGCCGGGAGGCGTCGCGTCGGCGGAGGCGGCGTCCCCCGGCCGTCCGGCCTTCGACGTCCGGCCGGCCCACGAAGCGATCAGGCGGCTGGTCGGGCCGCGGTACGCGGGCCAGCTGAGCCTGGAGACCATGCCCGGCTCCGAGGGCAGGGACACCTTCCGGGTCTCCGTCCGCCACCGGCGGCCGGTCATCGCGGGCAGCAGCACGCCGGCGCTGCTGATGGGCTTCAACTGGTACCTCAAGCACGTGGCCAAGGCCGACATCTCGTGGACCGGCGACCAGCTCGGCCTTCCGCCTCGGCTCCCCCTGCCGGCGCAGCCGATCGAGAGGTCGTCCGTCGTCAGGCACCGGTTCGCCGGGAACGACACCGAGGACGGGTACTCCGGGCCGCACCGGACGTTCGAGGACTGGGAACGGCTCATCGACGTCTACGCCCTCCACGGCGTGAACGAGATGTTCATGCCGGTCGGCACCGAGGCCGTGTACTACGAGACGCTGAAGTCGTTCGGCTACTCGGCGGACGAGCTGCGCTCCTGGATCCCGGGCGCGGGCTACCAGCCGTGGTGGCTGCTGCAGAACATGTCCAACTTCACCTCACCGATCAGCGAGGCCCAGATCCGCGCCCGCGCGGATCTGGGCCGCCGGATCGCCGACCGGATGCGGCGGCTGGGCATCACGCCGGTGCTCCCGGGCTACTTCGGCACCGTCCCGACGGGTTTCGGGGCCCGCAACCCCGGTGCGGTCACCGTGCCGCAGGGCACCTGGGAGGGGATCGCCCGGCCCGACTGGCTGGCGCCGACGAACCCGGTGTTCACCCAGGTCGCCCAGCGGTTCTACGAGGTCCAGGACCGGCTGCTCGGCTCGTCGACGATGTACAAGATGGACCTGCTCCACGAGGGCGGGAAGGCCGGCGCCATCCCGGTGGGGCAGGCTTCCGCGGCCGTCCAGGACGCCCTGGAGAGGGCGCACCCGGGGGCCACCTGGGTGATCCTCGGCTGGCAGAGCAACCCGCGCCCCGAGACCGTGGCCGCCGTCGACCGGAGCAGGATGCTCGTGGTGGACGGCCTGTCCGACCGGGCGCTCAAGGTCGACCGCGACACCGACTGGAAGGGCGCCCCGTACGCCTTCGGGTCGATCTGGAACTTCGGCGGCAACTCCACCGTCGGCGCACCGATCAAGGCCTGGAACGAGCGGTTCTGGGACTGGCGGGCACGGCGGGCGAGCGCCCTCGACGGCATCGCGATCATGCCGGAGGCGAGCTACAACAACCCCGTCGCCGTCGAGTTCCTCGCCGAGCTGCCCTGGCACGACGGCCCTGTCGACCTCCACCGGTGGTTCGACGAGTACGCGGACGCCCGCTACGGGGGCGTCGACCCGCAGGCCCGCGCCGCCTGGCGGGTGCTGGCCGACACCGCGTACGCGATCCCTCCGACCGGGGGCCGGTCGTCCGGCCACGGCGGGCTCTTCGCCGCGGAACCGAACCTGGCGACGACCAGGCCGCACCGGTGGGCGCAGGCCGCGTTCGCCTACGACCCCGCCGCGTTCGCCCGTGCCCTGCCCGCGCTCCTGGCGGTCCGCGGGTCCCTGCGCCGCAGCGACGCCTACCGCTACGACCTGCTCGAAGTGGCCCGCGCGGCGGCCGACGACCGGTCCCGGACCCTGCTGCCGCAGATCAACGCGGCGTACCAGGCCCGGGACCTCGCCGCGTTCTCCCGGCTGACCGACGCCTGGATCGGCTACATCAGGGCACTCGACGACCTGGCCGGCACCGACCGGCACCACAGCGTCGGGCCGTGGCTCCAGCGGGCGCGGCAGGCGGCCGCGACCCCCGGGGAGGCCCCGCGGCTGGAGTACGAGGCGCGCAAGCTGATCACGTCCTGGGGCGACCGCGACACCGACCTGCACGACTACGCCTACCGCGAGTGGTCCGGGGTGCTGCGCGACTACTACGCGCCACGATGGGAGCGGCTGTTCGACGGGCTGAAGACCGAGCTGCGGACGGGCGGCGCCGCCCCGGCCGTCGACTGGTACGCCATGGCCGAGGCGTGGGCGAAGGGCACCGGCGGGTACCGGACGAGGCCGGTCGGCGACACCTACACCGAGGCGTCCCGGATGCTGCGGCGGCTGACCGGCGACGGCTACGACCTGCCGCTGTCGCTGCGTCCGCAGGGATCGCTCTCCGCCTCCGCCGGGGTGGCCGCCTCCGTGACCAACGCCAACTACTTCGCGCCGATGAGCGGCGTCACCTTCGGCGTCTCCGCACCCGCGGGGGTGGAGGCCCGTCCCACCGGTCCGGAGCAGGGGGAGATCGACCCCGGCGCCACGCTGGAGCGGTCGTGGACGCTGCACCGGACCGGCGACCTCCCGGACGGGACGACGCAGGTCACGGTGCAGGTCACGGTCGGGTTCGACCAGGCCGGCCGGCACGTGGTCCGCAAGGCGACCGCCGTGCTGCCGGTGGCCGCGGACGGCCGCGTCCAGCTCAGCGACCTGCCGTTCTCCTACTCGCGCAACCATGACGGCATCTACCCCGTCGCCCGCGACACCGTGACGCCCGCCACCCCCGTGGGCAACGGCAAGCCCATCCGCCTGGACGGGACCGCCTACAGCAAGGGGCTCGGGACCAACGCGAACGCCGACGTGCGCGTCGAACTGGACCGCGGCTGCCAGAGGTTCACGACGGTCGCCGGGATCGACGACGCGATGAACCACTCGGCCGACGGCGACGTGGTCGTCCGGGTCTTCGGCGACGGTCGGCTGCTGCACGAGTCCGGCGTGCTGCGCAGCGGGCTCGCGACCGCCGGAGCGGAGGCGGTCCGGCTCGACGTCGACGTGACGGGCGTCCAGCAGCTGCGCATCCAGGTCGACCAGTACGACGCGAACCGCTGGTTCGACGCCGTCTCGTTCGGCGTGCCGACGCTCGCCTGCACCTCGCCGCCACCGGCCCGGTGAGCCGTCCCCCGGGCCCGCGACCGCGAGCGGGCGAGCGGGCCCGGGACAGGACCGATCCCTATACGCTCCCCTTGCAGGAGGTGGCGGCACGGCGCGGCGGACCGGCGCGGCGGCACGGCGCGCGGGGGAAGGCGAGGATGACCAGGTCCGTCCGGATCACCGAGAAGGCGACTCCCGCCGTCCTGCGCGAGCGCAACACCGAGCTCGTCCTGCAGAGCGTGCTGGCGGGCGGCGGCACCGTGTCCCGCGCCGACATCGCGCGGTCGACCGGACTGGCCCGCGCCGTCGTGTCGCAGATCATGGAGGGCCTGGTGTCGCGGCGGCTGGTGGTCGAGGAGGCCGGCCGGCCGAGCGGGCGCGGCAAGCCGGCCACGCTGCTCCGGATCGACACCGAACGGCACTGCCTGCTCATGGCCGACGTCCGCCCGGCCGAGGTGCTGGGCGGCGTCGTCGGGCTGGACGGGGCGATCGGCGCGACGGCGCGCACGGCGCTGCCCGCCCGGCCGCGCGGCGCGGACGTGGTGGCCGCCCTCGTCCCGATGCTCACGGCCCTCGCCGGCGACGACCGGCGCGCGGTGCTGTCCGCCGGAGTCGCCGTCCCCGGCATCGTCTCCCCCGAGCAGCGCGTCATCGAGGCGCTGCAGCTGCGCTGGAGGGACGTCGACCTGGCAGGGCCGCTGGCGGCCGCGCTCGGGCACGAGGTCGTGCTGGTCAACGACGCGACCGCCGTGGGGATGTCGGAGCTGTCGGTGCAGAGCCGGGCCGGTGACAGCGTCATCGTGCTGCACATCGCCGGCGGCATCGGCTCGGCCATCCTGCTCGACGGCCGCGTGCACCTGGGAGAACGGCAGCGCGCCGGCGAGGTCGGCCACATCGACGTCGGCGTCAGCGACCGCCGGTGCGAATGCGGGCGGCGAGGGTGCCTGGAGACGGTGGCGAGCCTGCCGGCCGTCCTCGCCGGGGCCCCCGTCGAACTGCTGGACGCCGTGTCCTCGCCCGGTGGCGCGCTCGCGACACCGGAGCTCGAGGCGCTCGCGGCGCGGGTCGACCACGCGGGCAGGAGCCTCGCCGCCCTGCTCTGCGTGCAGGCCGCGATCCTCGACATCGGGGACGTCGTGATCGACGGTCCGATCCGCCGGGCCGGTGAGCGCCTGCTCGACGCCATCGAACGGGAACTGGCCGTGCGGCTGCCGCCGAGCGACGTCCGGCGTCCGCGCTTCTCCACGATGGCGGAGAACAGCATCATGCACGGCGCCGCCGCGACCGCGATGCACCACCGGCTCGGCGTCATCTGGCACGTCGCCTGAACGGGCCGGCCGCCCGCGGCGCTCGCGACCCCGTGGGCCCGCCGCACCGCACCGCCGGTGAGGCTCAGGCCCGTCCCTTCGGGGGCGCGTAGGTCAGGCCGAGCTCGACGGTCACCTCGCGGAGCATCAGCTCGAACATGGGGGCGGCGTCGCTCAGGGCGAACTCCAGGTGGCCGAAGACCTCCAGGCTGACGCCGCCCTGGAGCCTGATCCAGCACTTGAGGAACTGCTGGATCACGCCGAGCGGGAGAGAGATGCCGAGCACCTCGTCGCGGTAGCGGCGCAGTTCCTCGCGCAGGCCGGGGTCGATCTCCTCCTCGGCCATCACCGGGAACGGCTGCTTCCTCCACAGCTCCAGGAACAGGGACATGAACGTCCAGCCGAACTGGCGGGCGCACTCCTCGGCGAAGTCGACCTCCTCCTTGTGCGCGGCTCCGCGCACGGGGGTGCCGAAGAGCAGCGAGTACTCGCGGGGATGCGCCAGCGCCCAAAGGCGGAACTGGCGGGCCACCGTCATGAACTTGCCGCTCATGCCGCTCGTCGGCACCTCGTCCATGGCGGCGTGCAGGTCACGGGTCAGCTCGGTGAACAGGTCGCCGACCAGATGCCGCAGCAGCTCGCCGTGGCTGCCGAAGTAGCGGTAGAGCGCGGGGGCGGTCATGCCCATCTCGCGGGCGATGGCGCGCAGCGTCACCGCGTCGGGGCCCTCCTCCACGAGGATCCGCCGGGCGGTGTCGGTGATCTCCCTGACCGTCGCCGCCCGCAGACGATCACGACGCGATGCCACCTCGCCCCCTCTCTGCCGGGCCCGGCCGCCGCTCCGGCCGCCCTCGCATGATTCCTCAAAAACACCCTTGACGACAGCTAACGCTGTATGCGAAGTTAACGCTGTTCTCAGTTTACGCTGTTCACTAAAATTACTCAAGGTAACGAAGCTGAGGGAGAAGCGTCATGTTCGATCGATGGGGCAGGTGGGTCCACCGGCGCAGGCGGTGGGTCCTCGCCGCCGCCGGGGCGGCGCTGGTGTTCGCCGCGGTGTGGGGCACGGGCGTCTTCGGCGCGCTGACCTCCTCCGGCGGCTTCGACACGCCGGGCAGCCAGAGCGCGACGGCGGAGCGGATCGCCGAGCGCGACCTCGGCCGGGGCGCGGCCGACGTCGTGGTCCTCTACCAGGGCGGGACGACCGTCGACGACCCGGCCTTCCGGGCTTCGGTGGAGCGCGCGCTGGCCGCGCTGCCGCCGGGCAAGGTCGCCAAGGCCGTCACCTACTGGACGACCGGCGCGCCGCAGTTCGTCAGCGACGACCGCAAGGCGACCTACGCCGTCCTGCAGCTCGCCGGCTCCGACGAGGCAGCCAGGGAGGACGCCTACACGGCGATCCAGGACGACCTCACCGAGGTCGGCGGCGGTCTCACCGCGAAGGTCGGTGGGGCGGTCGGCACCGAGGTCGCGATCAACGAGCGCGTCTCGTCCGACATCGGCCGGGCCGAGGGCATGGCCATGCCGGTGCTCCTGGTGCTGCTGGTCCTGATCTTCGGCGGGCTGGTCGCGGCGAGCCTGCCGCTGCTGGTCGGCGGCCTGGCCGTCCTCGGCTCGTTCACCGCGCTGCACGCGCTGTCCTACGTCACCGACGTGTCGATCTTCGCGGTCAACATCACCACGTTCCTCGGGCTCGGCCTCGCGATCGACTACGGGCTGTTCATGGTCAGCCGGTTCCGCGAGGAGATCGGCCGGGACGGCGCCTCCGCCGAGGACGCGCTGGCCGCCACGATGGCCACGGCCGGGCGCACCGTCGCGGTCTCCGGCGTCACGGTCGCGGTGTCGCTGTCCGGGCTGCTGCTGTTCGACCAGAACTTCCTGGTCTCCATGGGGTACGGCGGCATCGCCACCGTGCTGGTGTGCATGGCCGGGGCGCTGACCGTGCTGCCCGCGCTGATGGCCGTCCTCGGCCCGAAGGTGAACGCGTTGCCGATCCGGCGGCGCAGGGCGGCGTCCGGCGGCCGGTTCGACGGCTGGTGGGGACGGGTCGCGCGCAGCGTGATGCGCCGCCCGGTCGTCTACATGGTCGCGACCGTGGCGCTGCTCCTCGCGCTCGGCGCGCCGCTGCTGCACATCAACTGGGGCGGCGTGGACGCCAGGGCGCTGCCGGACGGCGCGGACGCACGGGTGGTGTCGGAGACGCTGGAGACCCGCTTCCCCCGCAACGCCACCAGCCCGATCGAGGCCGTCGTGACCGGGACGTCCGACCGGGCCGCCGTCCAGGCCTACGGGGCCCGCCTGGACGCGCTGCCCGGCGTCACGGACGCGACGGTGACCGGCGCCGGCGGGACGACGACCCGGATCGCGCTGCGCTACGACGCCGACCCGAACTCCGGCGCCGCACGCGACCTCGTCCAGCACGTCCGGGACGTCCCGCCGCCGCCCGGCGCGCGCGCCTACGTCGGCGGCGAGACGGCCGACGTGGTCGACCAGCTCGCCAGCATCGGCGCGACCCTGCCCTGGCTGGCCCTGCTCGTCGGCGGCGCCACGTTCGTCCTGCTGTTCCTGGCGTTCGGGTCGGTGCTGCTGCCGCTGAAGGCGATCGTCATGAACATGCTGTCGCTGTCGGCCACCTTCGGCGCGGTCGTGCTGGTCTTCCAGGACGGCCACCTGTCCGGCCCGCTCGGCTTCACCGCGACCGGCGCGATCTCCCCCGCGATGCCGATCCTCATGCTGGCGATGCTGTTCGGGATCTCGATGGACTACGAGGTGTTCCTGCTGTCGCGGGTGCGCGAGCAGTACGACCTGACCGGCTCCAACACCGCGGCAGTCGCCTCCGGCGTGCAGCGCACCGGCGCCATCATCACCAGCGCGGCGCTGCTGTTCATCGTCGTGATCGGCGCGTTCGCGACGTCCGGCATCACGTTCATCAAGATGACCGGCGTCGGGATGGCCGTGGCGATCCTGCTGGACGCGACGGTCGTGCGGGCGCTGCTCGTGCCCGCCACGATGCGGCTGCTCGGCCGCGCGAACTGGTGGGCGCCCGGCCCGCTGGCCCGGCTCTACGGCCGGTACGGGATCCGGGAGGGCGACGCTCCGGCGGCTCCCCCCGCGCGGCTGGAGCCCGTGGGCTGAGCCCCGCCCCGGTGGCCGGCACATCGAAGTGCCGGCCACCAATCCCCCCGAACCGCTTGTGGTCTCCTCCACCCGGCGCAAGACTGAACGTCATTCCACCGGCTGCGCCCTCGCGTGACGCATTCCGCGACGGTCCCTGCCCGGCGGATCCCCGAACCCTTCCCGTGCCGGGATGTTCCTTTGGAGGCACCGTGTCCGTGCTGATGATCACCGAGGCCGAGACCGCGCTCGCGCACCTGGAGCGGCTCACCGACGTCCTGCGCTCCGCCGGCTGGGCGGTCGAGGTCGCCGCGCCCGCCGACCGCCGCCCGACCGCGCACATCGCCGACCCGCGCCTGCCGCGGGTCGGCGAGAGCGTCATCGCGGTGCGGGAACGTTCCGGCGACGGCTGGTCCTACTGCTACGGCTGGGGCGAGCGGATCGCGCCGTGCGCCGACCCGTCCGCCGCTGCCGCCGCCGTCGGGCGGGTGCTCGCCGCCCGCCGCGACAACTGAGGCCCCGGCCCGGCCGCGGGGTCACGCCGACTTGCGGCCGCGGCTCTTGGCCGGCTCCTTCTTCTCGCCGGACTTGGACGACGCCGTCTTGCGCGCGGCGGGCTTCTTCGCCGGCGTCCCCTTGCCGGACGCCGCCTTCCCCGACTTCTCGCCGCGGCTCTTCTTCGCCGCCTCGACGCTGGCGCGCAGCGCGCTGAGCAGGTCCGCGGCGGGCTCCTCCTCGCCCTCCTCGGCGGGCCGCGCCACCTCGCGCCCCTCGACCTTGGCGTCGATCACCGCCTGGAGCGCCTCCCGGTAGGCGTCCTTGTACTCGCCCGGGTCGAAGTCCCCCTCCATCGACTCGATCAGCGACGTCGCCATCGACAGCTCCTGCTTGCGGACCTCGATGTCCTCCTCCAGGAAGGGGAAGTCGGGCGTGCGGACCTCGTCCGGCCACAGCATGGTCTCCAGGACGAACACGCCCTCGCTGACACGCAGCGTCGCGAGCGACTCGCGCTGGCGCAGCGCCACCTTGACGATCGCGACCTGGCCGGAGCTCTCCAGCGCGTCCCGCAGCAGCACGTACGGCTTGGCGCCCTGCGCGTCGGGCTCCAGGTAGTAGGACTTCGCGAAGTAGATCGGGTCGACCTCCTCGCGCTCCACGAACTGCAGGACGTCGATCCGGCGGCTGGACGACAGCGGCAGGTCGGCGAAGTCCTCGTCGGTGAGGATGACCATCTCGCCGCTCGGCAGCTCGTAGCCCTTGGCGATGTCGGAGTAGGGCACCTCCTCGCCGTCGATCGTGCACACCCGCTTGTACTTGATGCGCCCGCCGTCCTCCCGGTGCACCTGGTGGAAGGCGACGTCCCGCTGCTCGGTCGCCGAGTAGAGCTTCACCGGTATGGTCACCAGACCGAAGGAGATCGCGCCCTTCCAGATACTGCGCATGATCCGTCCTTACCCAGCACGTTCCTGCCCCTAGCGTCGCAACGTCCTTCGATTTGCGCCAGAACGGCGTCGTGATCCTTTCCCCGTGCGGCGGGACGGGGTAAGACGGCGGTATGACCATGCCGTGGCCCGTCGAGCCGATGATGGCCTCCACCGGAGACCTCCCCTCCGACGGCGGGAAGTGGGGCCTGGAGCTGAAATGGGACGGCGTGCGCGTCCTGTCGCACGTCTCCGCCGACGGCGCCCGCGCCGTCGGCCGGCGTGGCGGCGAGGTGACGAGCCGCTACCCCGAGCTGTCCGCCCTCGCCGACCTGCTGCCCGACCACGACGTCGTGCTGGACGGCGAGGTCGTCGCCTTCCAGGAGGGACGCCCCAGCTTCGAACGCCTCCAGCGCCGGATGCACGTCCAGCGCCCCGACCCCCGACTGATCCGCGAGGTGCCCGTCCGCTACGTGGTCTTCGACGTCCTCTTCCTGGACGGGCACGTCCTGTACGACGTCCCCTACGCCGACCGCCGCTCGGTGCTGGCGGAGCTGGACCTCGCCGGCACCGGCCCCGTGGAGGTGCCCCCGTACCTGCACGGCGGCGACCGGCTCCAGGTGGAGGAGCTGCTCGCCTTCACCCGCGAGCAGCAGATGGAGGGCCTGCTCGCCAAACGCCTCGACTCCCCGTACCGCCCGGGGCGCCGCGTCGACTTCTGGCGCAAGGTGAAGAACTTCATGACGCGCGAGATCGTCATCTGCGGCTGGAAGCCTGGAAAGGGCCGGCGCGAAGGCGGCGTGGGCTCGCTGCTGCTGGGCGAGTACGACATGAAGGGCAGGCTGGGTTTCGTCGGCCACGTCGGCACGGGCTTCAGCGACCGTGTCCTGGACGAGCTGTACGAGACGCTGTGGCCGCTGCGCCGTCCGACGAGCCCCTACGACGAGCCCGTTCCGCGCGAGTTCGCCCGCGACGCCCAATGGGTTGAGCCCCGGCTCGTCGGGGAGGTCGCCTACAGCGCCCGGACCAGGGACGGCCGCCTCCGCTTCCCGTCCTGGCGGGGCCTGCGCGACGACAAGGACCCCCTGGAGGTCACGAGTGAGCAGTAAGAGGACCGCCGTCGAGGTGGACGGCCGTCAGCTCTCCCTCTCCAATCTCGACAAGGGCATGTACCCGGAGTTCACCAAGGGCGAGGTCATCGACTACTACGCCCGCATCGCCCCGGTCATGCTCCCCCACCTGCACGACCGCGCCGCGACCCGCATCCGCTGGCCGGACGGCGTCGACGGCGGCAAGTTCTTCGAGAAGAACGCCCCCTCCCACACCCCGGACTGGGTCCGGACGGCGACGATCCCCACCCCCGGCAGCTCCAAGGGCCGCGACACCCTCGACTTCGTCGTCGTCGACGACCTGCCCACGCTCGTGTGGTGCGCGAACCTCGCCGCGCTGGAACTGCACATCCCGCAGTGGAAGGTGGGGCCGCGCGGCAAGGTGCACAATCCCGACCTGGTCGTCTTCGACCTGGACCCGGGCCCGCCCGCCACGATCGTGGAGGCGTGCGAGGTCGCCGCCCTGCTGCGCGACGTGCTCGCCGAGGACGGCCTGGAGTCCTACCCGAAGACGAGCGGCAAGAAGGGCCTGCACCTCTACGTCCCGATCGAGGAGCCGAAGGAGGCCGAGCGGACGTCCGAGTACGCCAAGGCCGCCGCGCAGCGCCTGGCCGACGAGAACCCGAAGCTGGTCGTCGCGAAGATGGAGCGGCGGCTGCGCAAGGACAAGGTGTTCGTCGACTGGAGCCAGAACAACCCGGCCAAGACGACCGTCGCGCCCTACTCGCTGCGCGCCGCGAGCCGCCCGTCGGTGTCGACGCCGATCACCTGGGACGAGCTGGAGGCGTGCGGGGACCCCGCCGATCTCGTCTTCGGCCCCGAGGACGTCCTCGCCCGGGTGGACGAGCACGGTGACCTCCTGGAACCGCTTCTGAAGGACCACCGGCCGCTGCCCTGAGCGACTTCGGCGATCCCGGGTGCCCTATGTGTTCGAATCGGCACTCTCCGGGACCGCGTTCCGTCACCATGGTGCGTGGGGACACCACGGGTGGAAGGAAGAACCGTTGTCGCACAACCATCACTACGACGCCGTGGTGCTGGGCGGGGGGACCGCGGGGGAGCTGGTCGCGACCGGCCTCGCCCGCGCGGGACGGGACGTCGCGCTCGTCGAGAACCGTCTCGTCGGCGGGGAGTCGCCCTACTTCGCGTGCGTCCCGTCCAAGTCGCTGCTGATGTCGGCGCGCCGCGGCGAGACCTGGGAGATGGCCCTCGCCCGCCGCGACGGGCTGGCCGGGAACCGGGGCGACGACCCCGCCGTCGCACGGATGGCCGAGGACGGCGTGACCGTCCTGCGGGGCCGGGGGCAGATCCTCGACCACGGCCGGATCGAGGTGGACGGCGCCGTGCACGGCTTCGGCGACCTCGTCGTCTGCACCGGCAGCGAGCCGGTCATCCCGCCCGTCGAGGGGCTGGCCGACGTGCCGCTGTGGACGAGCGCCGAGGCCCTGTCGGTCCCCGACCTGCCGCGCCGGCTGGTGATCCTCGGCGGCGGCCCGGTCGGCTGCGAGCTGGCGCAGGTGTACGCGGCGTTCGGCTCGCAGGTCGCGGTCGTCGAGGCGTCCGGGCGGCTGCTGGACGCGGAGGCCCCGTTCGCCGGGGAGGTGCTCGCCGACGCCCTGCGCCGGATGGGCGTCGACCTGCGGCTCGGCGCCGCCGTCGCCGACGCCGAGCGCAAGGACGTCGGCCTGCGGCTGTGGCTGACCGACGGCGGGACCCTCGACGCCGACCGCGTCCTCGTCGCCGCCGGGCGCCGCCCGCGCGTGGAGGGCCTCGGGCTGGAGCACCTCGGCATCGACGTCGTCCCCGGCCAGGGAATCCCCGTGGACGAGACGTGCCGGGTGCCGGGCGCCGCGGGCGGCGTGTGGGCGGCCGGCGACGTCACCGGCGTCGCCCGCACCGCGCACGCCGCCCGCTACCAGGCGCAGGTCGCGCTGTCGAACCTGCTCGGGCACCGGCGCGAGGCCGACTACCGCGCCATCCCGCGCGTCGTCTACACGACGCCCACCGTCTACTCGGTGGGCATCTCCCCCAGGCAGGCGGAGGAACTCGGCATAGACCTCCTCACCGCCGGGTACGACCTCGCCGCGACGGCCCGGGCGGCGGTCGAGGCCGACGAGCGGGGCCGGGTGGAGCTGTACGCCGACCCCACCCGCGGGCTGCTGGTCGGCGCCGCCGCCGCCGGACTCCACGCCGACGAGTGGATGAGCGAGATCGCGCTGGCCATCCGCGCGGAGACGCCGTTGAGCCTGCTCGCCGACGTCGTCCACGCGTTCCCGACCCACGGCGAGTCCGTCGAGGCGCCGCTGCGGGAGCTGGCCGGACGGCTGTGAACCTGGAGGAGGATCCCTGATGAGCGAGACCGACGACCTGGAACAGCCCGCGCCCGACGACGCCAACGAGGCCGACGCGGCGGAGCAGCGTGCCGCCCTCGACGAGGAGGAGGAGCGCGTCGAGCGCGGCCCCATTCCGGAGGACGCGAACGAGGCCGACGCGGCCGAGCAGCGGCGGGAGGTCCGGCTGGACGAGGACGACTACCGGTGACCCGCGTCCACCGGTGACCAGGATGTTGGCGCCCGGCACAGGAAGGAAGGCTGACAGAAAGATCGGGGCGGACCGCTCCCGGTTCCGGCGGGAATACACTGACCTGCGCGAAGGAACGACGGCGGGCGGTGCCCGTGACCAACGGAGTTACTCGCGCGTAGGATGATGAGATTGTTTCCCGGTGACGGACGACCCCCATCCGTCCCCACGATTCGGTGATCGGAGAGTGTGGTGACCGCGACCCCGGACGCCCGCCCCCGTGGCACGAGACTGCCGCGACTGGCGCGCCGCAAGCAGTTGCTCGGCGCGGCCCAGGAGGTGTTCGTCGCGCAGGGGTACCACGCCGCGGCGATGGACGAGATCGCCGAGCGCGCGGGCGTCAGCAAGCCCGTGCTCTACCAGCACTTCCCGGGCAAGCTGGAGCTGTACCTGGCGCTGCTGGACGAGCACGCCGAGGCCCTGGTGAAGATCGTCCGCGAGGCGCTGGAGTCCACCACGGACAACAAGCTGCGCGTGCAGGCGAGCATGCAGGCCTTCTACGACTTCGTGGCGGGCGACGGCGAGGCCTACCGCCTGGTCTTCGAGTCCGACCTGCGCAACGTCGCGCCCGTCCGGGCCCGCGTCGACCGCGCCAACCAGCAGTGCGCCGAGATGATCGCGCAGGTGATCGCCGAGGACACCAACGCCCCCGCCGAGGAGGCGCACCTGCTCGGCATGGGCCTGGTCGGCATGGCCGAGGTCAGCGCCCGCTTCTGGCTCTCCCAGCACCGGGCGATCCCCAAGGACACCGCCGAGAAGATCATCGCCCGGCTGGCCTGGCGCGGCATCTCCGGCTTCCCCCGCACCAACGACCAGGGCTGACGCCGCGAGTGATCCCGGCCGACGCCCCGGCGGCCGGTGACGGGGCCTGTGCCCGTCCGTCCCGCGGCCGGGGGACGTTCACCCTGGGCACAACCGGATGGCGGCGCGTCCCGGCGATCTCCATGCGACCATCGGAGCCGGGCCCGCCGGCGGTCGGCGGGACGCACCCGACGACGGGAGGCATCGCGTGCAGGTTCGCATCGGGGTCCAGAACGTGGCCAAGGAGCTGGTGGTCGACACCGACCAGACGGCCGACGACGTCCAGGACGCGCTCGGGGCGGCGCTCGCCGACCCGCAGGGCGTGCTGGTGCTGAAGGACCGCCGCGCCGGCCGGGTCGTCATCCCCGCGGCCCGCGTCGGCTACCTGGAGATCGCCGAGGACGAGCAGCGCAGCGTGGGCTTCGGCACGCAGTACACCTGAGCCGCGCGCCTGCGCAGGCGCGATCCACCTGCATCATGCCGCGTACCTGCGGCTTTACCCTCTCCCCACGCGCCTTGACCTGGATTTTGTTTCAACCCGGCAGGCGGGGCATATCGATGACCGACCTCGGGCGACCGGCCCACGAAAGGAATGGTTGATCGACATGCTCACCACGATCCTTTGGTTCATCGTCGTCGGTGCCGTCATCGGTGCACTCGCGCGGCTGGTCGTGCCGGGCCGCAACCCGATCGGCATCCTGCTCACGGTCCTCGTCGGAATCGCCGGCGCGATCCTCGGCGGTGTCGTCGCTGACGCCCTCGGGGCGGGGATGCTCGTCGCCTTCGTCTTCGCGGTGGTGATCGCCGCGCTGGGCGTGGCCGCGCTCACCACGATGAACACGCGCGGTCGCGGCCGCGGCCACGGCTCGCGGACCCGCCGCCGGAGCTACTGACCCCCGGCACCACCCCGGAGCAGGCCCCCGCCTTCCACGGCGGGGGCCTGCGCCGTCGCGAAGTGTCCGGATGTGGCCGTCCCGCCCCGCTACAGACCGGGTCAGGAGGCCTCGCCGCGCCGGGCGCGTAACGCCTGGCGGGCCGGGGACGGAATAGATGAAACCATGGAAACGTTGGGCCGAGTGACCGGCTATTGGTGTAGGCAATCAACGGTCGGTACACTGCGTCGCGGAGTGTGACCGCACGCAGCCACAGTGAGTGACTGCTCTCAACCCCTGACTGCGGTCGCCGACAGATTTGTGCAACGGCTGGTCCCTCCCGCGCGAGCGCGCGGCCACAGGAACGGCGGACACGCCGGTTCGGCGGTGTCCCGCCGGCGAGCCGCGCCGCACCCGGGAGCGGAGACCCCGCATATTGGAGGCTGAAAGCCCTGACTACCTTTCGTGAACTCGGGGTCGTACCCGAGATAGCAGACGCCCTCGAAGCCGAAGGCATCGTGGACGCGTTCCCCATCCAAGAGCTCGCCCTGCCGATCGCGCTGGGCGGCCACGACATCATCGGCCAGGCCCGCACGGGCACCGGCAAGACCCTCGCGTTCGGCGCCGCGCTGCTGCAGCGCATCGAGCACGGCGGCCGCGAGCCGCGCGCGCTCGTCGTCGCGCCGACCCGCGAACTGGCCCTCCAGGTCACCGACGACCTTCTCGTCGCCGGCGGCAAGCTCGGCAGCCGCGTCCTGTCGGTGTACGGCGGTCGCGCCTACGAACCGCAGATCGAGGCGCTGCGCGAGGGCGTCGACGTCGTCGTCGGCACCCCGGGCAGGCTCCTCGACCTCATCAAGCAGAAGTACCTCGACCTGTCCAAGGTCGAGGTGCTGGTGCTGGACGAGGCGGACCGCATGCTCGACCTCGGCTTCCTGCCGGACATCGAGCGGATCATCGACCGGATCCCGGCGCGGCGGCAGACCATGCTGTTCTCGGCGACGATGCCGGGCGAGATCGCCGCGCTGTCGCGCCGGTACCTGACCCGCCCGACCAACGTCCGGGCCGAGTCGCACACCGAGTCGGACGCGACGCCGCAGGTCGTCCAGCACGTCTTCCAGGCCCACCAGATGGACAAGCCGGAGATGCTGGCCCGCCTGCTGCAGGCCGAGGGCCGTGGTCTGACCATGGTCTTCTGCCAGACGAAGCGGGCGTGCGACCGCGTGGCCGCCGACCTCGCACAGCGCGGCTTCGACGCCGCCGCCGTGCACGGCGACCTCGGGCAGAGCCAGCGCGAGCGGGCGCTGCGCGCGTTCCGCAACGGCAAGATCGGCGTGCTGGTGGCCACCGACGTGGCGGCCCGCGGCCTCGACGTCGACGACGTCACCCACGTCGTGAACTACGAGTGCCCCGACAGCGCCGACACCTACGTGCACCGCATCGGCCGGACCGGCCGCGCGGGCAAGGAGGGCGTCGCCGTCACGCTCGTCGACTGGTCCGACCTCAGCCGGTGGAAGCTGATCAACGGCACGCTCGATCTGCCGTTCGCCGCCCCGGAGGAGACCTACTCCACGTCCCCGCACTTCTTCGAGACGCTCGGCATCCCCGCGGGCACGAAGGGGACGCTGCCCACCGACATGCGCAACGGCCGCGCCGGGCTGGACGCCGAGGAACTGGAGGACATCGGCGAGACGGGCAAGGTCCGCAGCCACGACCGCGGCCGCGACCAGAACCGCGACCGGGAGCAGGAGCGCGAGCGTCCCCGGCCGCGCCGCCGCAAGCGCGACCGGACGCGCACGCGGGCGGGCCAGCCGGTCGAGGCCGCCGCGGCGGAGGCCGAGACGGCCGCGGACGACAACGTCGTCGACGCGGTCGCCACCGAGCGCAAGCGCAGCAGGCCCCGCCGCCGCACCCGCGCCGGCAAGCCGGCCGCGACCGCGGGCGGCACCGCGGAGGCGTCGCAGACCGCCTGATCGGCGGCGGAACACCCGACCGCGAGACTCGTGTCAGTCCCGCGGTCGCGTTCCGTCCGGGCCTCCACCCTCGCGCAACCTGAGGGCGAGGCCCGGATGGTCGGTCACGAGGACGGCGACGCGCGGGTCGCGCAGGAAGCGGTGCATGACGGGCTCGGCGTTGACCGTCCAGATCATGGCGGGGATCCCGGCGCGCCCGCACTGGCGCAGCACGCCGACGCGGGCGAGCCGGTGGTTGAGGGCGACCATGTCGGCGCCCGCCCGCCGGATCAGCCGCAGCGGCGCGAAGTCGTGCGCGGCGCCCCGCTCCCACAGGTTGCGGCCGACCGACAGGGCCGTCCGCACCCCCGGGAAGCTCTTCTTGATCTCCACGAGGGACGTGATCTCGCTGGTCGTCACCACGAAGTTCCCGGTGCCGAACGCCTCGACCGCCAGCGCCACGGTCTCGTGCTCGCAGCCGCGCTCCTTGAGGTCCAGATGCCCCTGTGCCCGGCCCGCGATCACCTTCATGGCGTCGCCGGCCAGCGGGACGGGCCGTACCGCGAGCTCCTGGATCCGCTCGTAGGGGAGCCGGTTCAGCCGGAGCCCGGCGATCTCGGGATCGTGGTGGACGACGAGCCGGCCGTCCCCGGTCCGCCGGATGTCGATCTCCACGTACTCGGCGCCGGACGCGACGGCGTCGCCGAGGCCCGTGAGGCCCGCTTCGTCGCGACGGTGGGCGGAGATGGCAGGCATGGCGACCACGCTGGCGACGCTACCACCGAAGATTTCTTACCGAAGCCCGCAGGCTCCCATTGACTAAGGTTTCCACCGTGAGTACGCCCCGGTTCGTGAGTCTGCCCCCCGGTGTTCGCCGGACGACCGTCGAGACCTCCCGCGGCCCGTTCGCCGCGCTGGAGGCCCTTCCGGGATCGGGCGTGCCCGACCGCTGTCCCGCCCTCCTCGTCCCCGGTCTCACCGGCAGCAAGGAGGACTTCCTCGCCGTCCTGGAGACCCTGGCCGCGTCCGGGCGCCGCGTCGTCGCGATCGACATGCGGGGCCAGTACGAGTCCATCGGCCCGGACGACGAGAGCGCCTACACCCGCGCGGCCCTCGGCGCCGACGTCGCCGCCCTCCTGCCGGCGCTGGGCCCCGGCCCCGTCCACCTGGTCGGCCACTCGTTCGGCGGCCTGGTGTGCCGCGAGGCCGTCCTCGCCGGGGCCCGTCCCGCGTCCTTCACGTTGATGAGCTCGGGCCCGGCCGCCGTCTCCGGTCCGGCAGCCGCCAAGGCCCGCGCCCTGCGCGACGCCATCCCCGAACTCGGCATGGCGCAGATCTGGGAGCTCAGCCTCGAACCCGACTACCTGGGACGGGGCGTCCAGCGCGAGATCGTCGCCTTCCTCAAGGCACGCACGCTCGGCAACTCCGAGAAGGGGCTGGCCTTCATGGCCAACGAGATCCTCACCGCCCCCGACCGCGTCGACGAGCTGGCCAAGCACTGCGCCGACACCGCCCTGCGCGTCCTGGTCCTCTACGGCGAGGACGACGACGCCTGGGACCCCCGCGCCCAGGCCGCCATGGCCGAACGCCTCAACGCACCCAAGGTCGTCATCCCCGGCGCCGCCCACTCCCCCGCCTGGGACGCCCCCGAGACCACCGCCGCCGCCCTCCTCGCCCTCTGGGCCGACACCGAGCGCACCCTCAAATAGCGCCGGGCGGTCGGCGCCCGGTCAGGCGGCCTTGAAGTAGTGGCCCTCCTCCAGGTCGTCGATGAGCCCGGGTCGGGTCGGCCGCCAGCCCAGCAGTTCCCTGGTCAGCGCGCTCGACGCCGGGGCGTCGGTGCCGGCGGGCCCGGCCAGCCAGCCGAAGTGCCCGGCGGCGTCCCCCGGATCGACCGAGGCCGTCGCCACGCCGAGACGGCGGCCGATCACCTCGGCCACGGCGCGGAGCGGTACCCCTTCCTCGGCGTTCGCGTGCAGCACCGTGCCCGCCGGCGCCTGCTCCAGCGCGAGCCGGAACAGGCGCGCGGCGTCGAGCACGTGCCCGGCGGGCCAGCGCTGGGACCCGTCCCCGACATAGCCGGAGACGCCCTGGTCACGGGCGACGCCGACCAGGGTCGCGATGAAGCCCTTGTCTCCTTCTCCGTGCACGGTCGGGGGCAGCCGGACGACGGACGACCGCACCCCGCGCGAGGCGAGCGAGAGCGCCAGCCGGGCGGTGCCCTGCCGCGTCCCAAACCCGGCCTCCAGGGACGGGTCCGCCCCGTCCCGTTCGGTCGCCACCCGTCCCGGCGCGAGGCCGAGCAGGCCGGAGGCGAGGACGAACGGCCGGTCGGAGCCCGCGAGCGCGTCACCGAACGCCTCGACGGCGCGCCGGTCCGCGTCGGCGGCGTCCTGGAATCCGCCCGAGAACGCGATGTCGTGCTTGAACGCCAGGTGGACGACGCCGTCCGAGGCCGCGGCGGCGTCGCCGAGGACGCCGAGGTCGTCCAGGGTGCCGCGGCGCACCCCGGCGCCGGCCGCGGTGAGGGCGGCGGCCGAGGCGTCCGAGCGGGCGAGCCCGGTGACGCGGTGCCCCGCCGCGACGAGTTCGGGAACGAGCGCCGAGCCGATCCAGCCGGACGCCCCGGTGACGAAGACGTGCATGGAAACCTCCGATGATCCGCCGGCCACGGTCATGCCGGGCGGGCGCGAGCGATGTCAGTCACTGTCGTCAGCATACACACGCCATGTCAGTGACTGTCATCGACTAGGATTCCGGGCATGGGGCGATGGGAGCCGAACGCACGCGGCCGGCTCGAAGAGGCGGCACTCGCCCTCTACGGCGAGCACGGTTACGACAGGACCACGGTCGCGGAGATCGCCCGCCGGGCGGGCCTCACCGAGCGCACGTTCTTCCGCCACTTCGCCGACAAGCGCGAGGTCCTGTTCGGAGGCTCCGCGCTGCTCCAGGACCTGCTCACGAGCGCCGTCGCCGACGCCCCGGCGACCGCGGTGCCGCTCGACGCGACGGCCAGGGCCCTGGAGGCCGTCGGCGCCGTCTTCGAGGGACGCCACGCCCACGCCCGCCGCCGCCAGGCCGTCATCGACGCGAACGCGGAACTGCGCGAACGCGAGCTGATCAAACTCGCCACCCTGGCCACGACGCTCGCCGAGGCCCTGCGACGCCGCGGCGTCCCCGACCCGGCCGCCGCCCTCAGCGCCGAGGCGGGGATCGCCGTCTTCAAGGTCGCCTTCGAACGCTGGCTCCGCGACGGCCTCCAAGGCCTCCCCCACCACATCCGAGAATCCCTGGACGAACTCAAGGCCGTCACCGCGGGCAGGTGACCGGCGCTCCCCCAGCCGTCAGATGAGGTCCGGGCCGCCGTCGACGGAGAGAAGCCGGTGAGCCGGGTGACGACCCCGCCGGGCAACCCTCGTTCGCGGCCGGAAGCACGTCGTCCGAGGTCAGTCGAGGCAGAACTCGTTGCCTTCGGGGTCGGCCATCACGATGTGGCCGGCGCCGAGCGGGGGCTCCGGCTCGTGGCGCTGGAGACGGGTGGCGCCGCGGGAGACGAGGCGCTCGGCCTCGGCCTCCAGGGCCGCCATCCGCTCGTCGCCGTCGAGACCGGGGGCGGCCCGCACGTCGAGGTGGACGCGGTTCTTGGCCTGCTTGCCCTCCGGGACGCGCTGGAAGAACAGCCGGGGGCCTGATCCGCCGGGGTCGACCACCGCCGAGGCGTCGTTCCGGTTCTCCGGCGGGACGCCCATCGCCTCCAGGGCCTCGTCCCACGACGCGAAGCCGCCGGGCGGGTCCTGCAGCCGGTAGCCGAGGGCCTCACCCCAGAAGGCCGCGAGCGCGGCCGGGTCGGCGCAGTCGAAGGTGATCTGAACGTCGCGGGCCATGTCAGCTCGCCTCCCGATGAGTGTGCAGGTAGAGGTCGCGGAGCAGGCACACCTCGGACAGGTGGTGGATCAGCTCCCGGTTGATGTGCAGGACCAACGCTGCCAGAGGACGCTCGCCGTACGGTCCCTCGGCCTCCCCGCAGGGGCGGGCGAGGCCGGACTCGCCGAGGGAATCGACCCCGGCCAGCCAGGTCGCGTACTCGGCGTCGAGCTGCGCCAGCGCCTCGTCCGCGGTCGCGGCGTACTCGAACGCCCGGTAGTCGGTGGGCGGGCGCCCGAAGTGCGCGGCGCTGCGCACCGCGAGCACGCCGACGATCACGTGCGCCAGCCGCCAGGCGATCGTGGTGAACGGGGCCGGGTCGGGCTGCGGCATTGCGAAGTCGATGGTCATCGCGCCGGAGCCGGCGCGCACGGGCGCTGGGCCGGCGCCGGGGCCTCGCGGGCGAACGCTCCAGCAGCCGGGCACCGGCTCCCAGAAGTACTCGTCGTCGGCGAGCCCGCTGATGCGGGGCCGAAGCTGGTTGTCCCAATGCCAGGCGATCTGGTCCCTGAGCAGTGGGTTCCACGTCTGGGTCATGGGGCCAGTGTCACCGGAATACCGGACAGGTACGTTCCGCGTTTCGTGGGACGATGGACGCGTGAGCGTCGAGGCGACGACCGAGCGGGTGCTGCGGTTGCTGGGACTGCTGCAGCGGCGGCCGTCCTGGACCGCCGCCGACCTCGCCGCCGAACTGGGCGTCACCGACCGCTCGGTGCGGCGCGACGTGGAGCGGCTGCGCGCGCTCGGGTACCCGGTGCACGCGACGGCGGGCGTGGGCGGCGGCTACCGGCTGGGCGCGGGGACCCGGCTCCCGCCGCTGCTCCTGGACGACGAGGAGGCGATCGCGACGGCGGTGTCCCTGCGGATGGCCTCCGGCGGGACGGTCGCCGGGGCGGGCGATGCGGCCCTGCGGGCGCTGGCGAAGCTCGACCAGGTGATGCCGCCCCGGCTGCGCGCCGAGGTGCGGGCGGTGCACGGCGCCACCGACACCCTCGTCGGCCCGGGGGTCCAGATCGACGCGGAGCTGCTGGTGACGCTCGCGCGGGCCTGCCGCGACGCGGTGCGGGTGCGGTTCCGCTACCCGGGGCGGGACGGCGGGGACCGCGAGCGCACGGTCGAGCCGGTGCGGATGGTCGCCACGGGACGCCGCTGGTACCTGATGGCGTGGGACGCCGACCGCGACGGCTGGCGCACCTTCCGCCTGGACCGGATGCGCGAGGCGGTGGCGACGACCTGGCGGTTCCGCCCGCGGGAGCATCCGGACCCGGTCGCCTACGTGCAGCGGGCCGTGACCGAGGCGCCGTACCGGCATCTCGCGCGGATACGCGTCCACGCCGGGCCCGACGAGGTGCGCGCACTGGTCCCGCCCCAGGTGGGACGGGTCGAGGACGATCACGACGGCTGGTGCGTGCTCGTCGTCGGCGGCGCGGACCTGGACGCGCTCGCCGTGCACGTGGCCCGGCTGGGCTTCGAGATGGAGGTGCTGGAGCCCGCCGCGCTGCGGGAGGCCGCCGCCCGCCTCGCCCGCCGCCTGGCCGCGCTGGCCGGCTAGGCTGTGTTTCAAAGTCCCGGCCCACTTCGCTCGCCTGGCGGCTCGCTACGTGACCGGACCTGGGCGAACGCGGCATCGCTTCGCGATCTGCCCGGCTCCGCTCGCCT
>NZ_JBFAGB010000058.1:0-43548 GCF_040639875.1 Actinomadura sp. NPDC023710 | reverse complement strand
GGGACCGGAATACACCCCGGTGGCCAGCTTGCGGCGCTGCATCAGCAGATCGTTCAGCACCGAGGACGCCCCGAGCCGGAACCACTCGGGCGTCAGCCAGTCGGCGCCCGCGGTCTCCTTCACCAGCACCAGGTACTTGATCGCGTCCTTGGCGGTGCGGATCCCGCCCGCGGGTTTGACGCCCACCTGCCGCCCCGTGGCCGCCCGGTAGTCGCGGACGGCCTCCAACATCACCAGCGTCACCGGCAGCGTCGCCGCCGGCGCCACCTTCCCCGTCGAGGTCTTGATGAAGTCAGCCCCCGCCCGCATCGCCAGCCAGGAGGCCCGCCGCACATTGTCGTAGGTGGCCAACTCACCGGTCTCCAAGATCACCTTCAGGTGCGCCGACCCGCACGCCTCCCTGACCGCGACGATCTCCTCATGCACCCTGGCGTAGTCACCGGCCAGGAACGCACCCCGATCGATCACCATGTCGATCTCGGCCGCACCCGCCGCCACCGCCGCCCGCGTATCGGCCAGCTTGGCCTCCATCGGCGCCCGCCCGGACGGAAAAGCCGTCGCCACACTCGCAACACCGACCCCCGTCCCCGACAGGGCACGCACCGCGACCTCCACCATGTCGGGGTACACACACACCGCCGCCACCCTCGGCACCGAAACATCCGACGGATCGGGCTGCGCCGCCTTGGCGCACAACGCCCGCACCTTCCCCGCCGTGTCCGCACCCTCCAGCGTGGTCAGATCCACCATCGAAATCGCCAGATCGATCGCCTCGGCCTTCGCCGACGCCTTGACCGACCGAGCGGCCAACCGCGCCGCCCGCTCCTCGACACCCACCCGGTCCACCCCGGGAAGGCCGTGCAGGAAGGCACGCTCGGTTACGGTCATCGGTTCTCGCCTGCCTTTCTGGAGGTGCGGGGCGCGGCGGTCGAGGCGCGTTCGACGATCTTTGTGTCCAAGACGATGCGCCGGGGGAGATCGCGGGTCTGGCTGTCATCGAAGCGGTGCAGGAGCAGCCGCATGGCCAGGACGCCCTGCTCGATCATCGGACGGTCGACAACGGTCAGCGGGGGCCGCAGCAAAGGCCCGGTGTCGAGGTCGTCGAATCCGATGAGGCTGATCTGCCCGGGGACGTCCACCCGCATGTCGTGCAACGCCTTGAGCGCGCCGAGCGTCGTGAGGTTGTTCGCGGTGAAGATCGCGGTCGGCGGCTCGGCGAGCGACAGCAGCGACAGGGCGAGCTGGTAGGCGCGCTCCTCGCGGAAGTCGCCGATGAGGTCGAACTCCGGCGGTATCTCGACGCCGGCGGCCGACACCGCCTGCAGGAAGCCTTCCCGCCGGTAGCGGCCGGGGGTCGCCGCCTGGCCGCCGCTGATCATCGCGATGCGGTCGTGGCCGAGGGCCAGGAGGTGCTCGGCGGCCTGCCGTCCACCGGCGTGGTTGTCGACGAGCACGGCGTCGAAGCTCTCACCGTCGGCGAGGTCCCGGTCGATGAACACGACCGGCAGGCCGCTGTCGCGCAGTTGCAGCGGGGTCCGCTCGTGTTCGGTCGCGGGGGCGAGGATGATGCCGTCCACCTGGCGTGCCATATCGGCGAGCAGGTCGGCCTCGCGGGCGCCGCTCTCGTCGCTGTTGGCGAGCAGCAGCCGGTAGCCGCGGTCGCGGCTGACCGACTCCATGCCCTTCACGACGGCGGCGAAGTACGGGTTGGTGATGTCGGGGACGACGACGCCGATGGTGCGGGTGCGTCCCGACTTCAGCGACTGCGCCGCGATGTTCGGCGCGAAGCCCAGCTCATCCACGGCGGCCCGGATGGCCTCCGCCGACCTGACCCGCTGTCCCCGCAGGAACCGCGAGACGGTGGCGGGGGAGACACCGGCCCGCGCCGCCACGTCGTGGATGGTTGCCACATCGACTCCTGTCTGTTACCCGCATCACTGAAACCGTTGTCAGAGAATGATTGCAGCAGAGGGGCCGAAGATGTCAAGAGCTGGTGCCAGGAGAGTACTGACCTGGGGATCCGCGTCGACCCAGGCCAGATACAGGAAGGGATCATCGTCGAGCTCACCGGACGGCTGGCACGCGCTCAGCAAGAGACCGAGGCGGTCTGCGGCCGCGCGGACGAGGAACGAGAACGCGCGAGCAGCTGCGCGGTGAACGCGACCAGGCCCGCACCGACCTGATCGCCGGAAGATCAAGCGGTTCCATCAAACGCTGCGGCGCGAGTTGCTGTGCCGGCGCGGGATGGCCGTGTTCGTCGGCGCTGGGCCGCATACCGGATGGTTTGCCAAACACCTGGGGTTGGGCGAGCACGGTTCGTGCGGGTGGCGCCGGGCACACCGCTGGAGACGAGCTGGAGTGAAGTGTTCACGGTCAGTGATGTCCGGAGCGGGCGGTGAAGATGGTCGCTTCAACCGTCGGGGAGGGCACGATGTCAGTCCAGATGATGCGCCGGTACCTCGCGCGAACCGGCTGACGTCACCAAGCCGGCACTCGCAACCTCGGGACTTTTGATCGTTTGGAGGCGAGGTGGGCGACGATCTCGACCCATCCGTTGAGGAGAACGAGAACGGGCCTCCCGAGCGGTTCTTGTCGGCCCGCAGGCTTGTGCTGTCGCTGGGAGCGGGCGTCATCGGCGGCGCCGCGGTCGCCGTGCTCGGGGTCGCGGACGTGAGCTTGCTGGTCGGGTGGATCCTGGCCACCGGCACGGTCTTGACATGGGTGTGGTGGCTCAGCTGGCCGCAGGGGCCGGGCGACACCAAAGTGCTGGCCGAGGCGGAAGGCGACGCCCGCTCGACCGACGCGGTGGTGCTCCTGGCCTCGGTGGCGAGCTTGGTCATCGTGGCCGACACCCAGATCCGCTACGCGGGTCGTCGGGACGCGCTCTCGGTCACCGCAGTCATTCTCGCCGTCAGCGCTGTTGTCCTGTCCTGGGCGCTGGTGAACACCGTGTTCGCGTTCCGATACGCCCGCCTCTATTACGAGGACGCCGACGGAGGCATCGATTTCAAGCAGGACACGCCTCCCTCGTATAGCGATTTCGCCTGGATGGCCTTCACTCTCGGAATGTCGTTTGCGGTCTCCAACAGCGAACCCGCCGACACCCGGATCCGCCGAACCGCCCTGGGGCATGCACTGCTGGCGTATGCCTTCGGCACCGGGATATTGGCGGTCGCCATCAACCTGGTCGCCAGCATCGGGCAGGGATGAAGAAGCTACTGCTCATGCTCGGCCGAAGCGGGGGGTGGGCGTTGCCCCCGCCGGGTGTCGGTCCACTCGGAGGGGAGCTCAGCAGTCACGTGCGAGGTTTCAGTTACCTCTTCCGGGTAGGGCCCTGAATTGCTCGTGTCGGGGGGAGCGGTGGGTTGGCCGACCACAACGCGGTGCGCGTGGTGTTGCGTGCCGATCCTGGGCTGCCGTTGGAGATCGTACGTCGGATTGCCGAGACGCTTCCTGACGACATGCGTAAGCGCACGGCGATACCGGTGGAGTGGGAAGTCGACGCCGGGCCGGGGGCCCTGACGGCCGACGAGCAGGTGGAAGCGGAGAACCTGGCGGACGTCTTGGTCGGCCAGTTCCCCAGTGGAGCTTACGACGTCGCCGTGTTCGTGACCGATCTGCCACGTCGTCTGGGAACTCAGCCGATCCTGGCGGAAGTGAGCAGGGCCGAGAGGATCGCCTTGTTGTCGCTTCCCGCACTTGGCTGGTCCCAGCGGCCGAGCCGGGCTGGCCGCGGTGTGGTGGATCTGGTCAAGCTGGTTTACGACGGGACGCCGCCGAGTTTCGCACGGGAGTACACCGTCCGCCGGGCCGATCCCGAACATCGGCCTGAGCAGCGGTTCGTGACGCCGGGACTGCTGGGCCATCTCCGGCTGCTGTCCGGCATGATCCGAGCGAACCGTCCCTGGCGGCTGTTCACCGGCTTGTCCAAGGCGTTGGCCGGGGTGTTGGCGACTGCGGCGTTCGCGGTGGTCAACGCCACCGTCTGGAAGATCGCCGATGCGCTGGGTCCGATCCGGCAGGCAGTCCTGGCGGTGCTGGCGGTCGCGGCGGTGCTGGCGTGGCTCATCATTGACCACCAATTGTGGGAACGCCCGGACGGCGTCATCAATCGCCAGCGGGCCAAGCTGTACAACGCCGTCACTCTGGCTACGTTGCTGATCGGTGTGCTGTGCCTTTATGCGGCCGTTTTCGTGCTGACGATCGTGCTGGTGCCCGTGGTGCTGACCAGTGACGCGCTGAGGTCCAGCCTCGGCCACGGGGCGGAGTGGGGCTTCTATCTGACGATGGCCTGGCTCACCACTTCCATGGGCACGGCCGGTGGCGCGCTCGGGTCGGGGTTGGAGGACGAGTCGGCCGTGCGTGACTCCGCGTACGAGGTCCGTCAACGCAGCCGCCTGGAACAGCAGAGGAAGCACAACACCTCATGATCTGGCATGTGAATCGCGCGTCGCGTGTCCATGCCCCCTGCGATGGTGGTGCCGCCAAGAGGTATGTCGAAATGTGCGAGTCGGTAGAAGCGGAATTTGCCCGATCATTGCAGGCGCCTGGCATCCTGCAGCCCGCCGGGCGGTAGGTCGTGGTCATGGGGAACCTGCCGGTGTATCCGCCGATGTTGGCCGTGCTGGGGGAGTTGCCGACCATGGAAGGCTGGGCGGCCGAGTTGAAGTGGGACGGAGTCCGCGCCGTCGCCTACATACGCGACGGAGGTTTGCAGCTGGTGTCACGCAACGACAAGGACATCACCGTCGCCTGGCCCGAACTCGCCCCGCTCGCCGCCGCGGTCGAGGTGCCGGTGGTGCTGGACGGGGAGATCGTGGCGTTCGGACCGGACGGCAGGCCCTCGTTCAAGGCGCTCGGCCCACGCATGCACCTTCGTCGACCACACCGCATCCAGGCCCTGGCCCAGTCCGACCCCGTCTCTTATGTGATCTTCGATGTGCTGCACCGCGGCGACAAGTCGCAGATCGCCCTGCCCTATGCCGAGAGGCGCCGGGTTCTCCACGGGCTCGGACTGGACGGGCCGCGCTGGAAGACGACCACTTCCCACGACGACGTCGCGAACGTCTTCGCGGAGTCGTCCCGTCTCGGCATGGAGGGCGTGGTCTCCAAGCGCCTCGATTCCCCCTACCGACCAGGGCAACGGCATCGGGACTGGACCAAGACGAAGAACTTCCGGACCCAGGAGGTCGTCGTTGTCGGCTGGAAGCCGGGAGCGGGCCGCCGCGCCGACCGGATCGGCGCGCTCCTGCTGGCCGTCAACGACGAGCGGGGGCGGCTGAGATACGCCGGTCATGTCGGTACAGGCTTCACCGAGGCGAGCCTGGAGGACCTCGCCGAGCGTCTCACGCCGTTGCGGCAGGACGACCCGCCGGTTCCCGACGTGCCCCCTCAGCATGCGCGGGACGCCCGCTGGGTGCGGCCGGAACTGGTCGGTGAGGTCGCCTTCACCGAGTGGACCGGCGATGACCGACTGCGGCACCCGAGCTGGCGTGGTGTCCGCACGGACAAGGAACCGGGCGAAGTCCGACGCGAGTAGGCCGGCGCACCTGGTCCGTCACACCGGGTTCTCGTAGCGGACGTCCAGCTCGTCGTTCGCGACGGTGATGTGGATGGTCGCGCCGTCCCGGACGTCCCCTGCGATGAGCGCGCGGCCGAGTCGCGTCTCGACCTCGCGGGCGATGAAGCGGCGGAGCGGGCGGGCGCCGTAAACCGGGTCGAAGCCCTGCTCGGCGATCAGCCGCCGGGCGTCCTCGTCGATCGCCAGGTGCATCCGCCGGTCGGCCAGCCGGGCGCGAAGGTCGTTGAACATCAGGTCGACCACCTGCTCGATCTGCGGCAGCGTCAGCGGCTTGAACAGGACGATGTCGTCGACCCGGTTGAGGAACTCCGGACGGAAATGGCGGCGCAACTCGCCCATGACCCGATCGCGGGCGTCCGGCTCGATATCACCCTCTGGGGTAACGCCCTGCAGCAGATGCTCCGACCCGATGTTGGACGTCATGATGATCACGGTGTTGCGGAAGTCGACGGTGCGGCCTTGCGCATCGGTGAGGCGGCCGTCGTCGAGCACCTGGAGCAGCGTGTTGAAGACGTCGCCGTGTGCTTTCTCGATCTCGTCGAACAGCACGACCGAGTAGGGCTTGCGCCGGACGGCCTCGGTGAGCTGGCCGCCCTCCTCGTATCCCACGTAGCCCGGGGGTGCGCCCACCAGCCGGCTGACGGTGTGGCGCTCCTGGTATTCGCTCATGTCGATGCGGACCGTGTTCTCCTCGGTGTCGAACAGGGCCGCGGCGAGGGTGCGGGCCAGTTCGGTCTTGCCGACGCCGGTGGGGCCGAGGAAGACGAATGAGCCGATGGGGCGGCGCGGGTCCTTGATGCCCGAGCGGGCGCGGATGATGGCGTCGGACACCAACTGGACGGCCTCGTCCTGTCCGACCACGCGCTCGTGCAGAACCTTGTCGAGCTTGAGCAGCTTGTCCCGCTCGCCCTCCTGCAGGCGGCTCACCGGGATGCCCGTCCAGCGGGACACGATCGCCGCGATCTCCTCCTCGGTCACGACCTCGCGCAGCAGCCGGCCGCCGTTCTGCTTGCCGGCCAACCTCTCCTCCTCGGCGCGCAGCCGCCGCTCCAGCTCCGGCAGCCGGCCGTGCCGCAGCTCCGCAGCACGGTTGAGGTCGTAGTCGCGCTCGGCGCGAGCGGCCTCCTGCCCCAGCTGTTCGATCTCCTGACGCAGCGCCTGCACCTTGCGGAGCGCCTGGCGCTCGGCCTCCCACTGGGCGCGCATGGAGCCGGCCTCGGCGCGCAGCTCGGTCAGTTCCTTCCGTAGCTTCTCCAGGCGGTCCTTGCTCGCCGCGTCCCCCTCCTTGGACAGTGCGGCCTCCTCGATCTCCAGCCGCATGACGCGCCGGGTGAGTTCGTCCAGCGGCGCCGGCAGGGAGTCGATCTCGGTGCGCAGCATGGCGCACGCCTCGTCGACCAGGTCGATGGCCTTGTCCGGGAGGAACCGGTCGGAGATGTAGCGGTGGCTGAGCGTCACGGCGGCGACGAGGGCGGCGTCCTGGATCTTCACGCCGTGGAAGACCTCGAGACGTTCGCGCAGACCGCGCAGGATGGAGACGGTGTCCTCCACGGTGGGCTCGTCGACCAGGACGGGCTGGAAGCGCCGCTCCAGAGCCGCGTCCTTCTCGATGTGCTTGCGGTACTCCTCCACGGTCGTCGCGCCGATCATGTGAAGTTCGCCGCGGGCGAGCATGGGCTTCAGCATGTTGCCGGCGTCCATCGCCCCCTCGGTGGCGCCCGCGCCGACGACGTTGTGCAGCTCGTCGACGAACAGGAGAATCCGGCCCTCGGCCGCCTTGACCTCGTTGAGCACGGCGGTGAGGCGTTCCTCGAACTCGCCCCGGTACTTGGCGCCCGCGACGAGCGAGCCGACGTCCAGATTGAAGATCGTCTTGTCGCGGAGGCCCTCGGGGACGTCGCCGTTGGTGATGCGCAGGGCGAGCCCTTCGACGATGGCGGTCTTGCCGACGCCGGGGTCGCCGATCAGCACGGGGTTGTTCTTGGTCTTGCGGGACAGGATCTGGACGACACGGCGGATCTCGGTGTCCCGGCCGATAACGGGGTCGAGTTTGCCTGCCGCAGCATCGGCCACCAGGTCACGGCCGTACTTCTCCAGCGCCTCGTAGGCGACCTCGGGCATCGCGGACGTCACCCTCTGGTTGCCGCGGATCCGGGTGAGGGCTTCCAGGAAGGAATCCCTGGTGATGCCCTGACGGCCCAGCAGCCGTCCCGCCGCCGTCGCCGAGCCCTCCTCCAGCAGTGCGATGACCAGGTGCTCCACGGAGACATACTCGTCCTTCAGCCGTTCGGCCTGCTGCTGGGCGGTGTCGAGCAGGCGGGAGAGCCTCTGGGTCACCAGGACCTTGCCGGGCTCGGTGCCGGGACCGCTCACGCTCGGGCGGTGTCCCAGCTCGGCCTCCAGCGCCTCGCGCAACCGTGCCGGATCGGCCTTCGCCTCGGTGAGCAGCCGCGGGACGAGCCCGTCGGCCTGGTCGAGCAGGGCGAGCAGCAGGTGCTCGCCGTCCACTTCGACGTGACCGAAACGCAAGGCCTTGGTCTGGGCGTCGTGCAAGGCCTCCTGGGATTTCTGGGTCAGGCGATTGGGGTCCACTTTCGGCCTCCGGTGTGGTGTCGGATGCGCGGTTCCCGCTCGAGATCGGCAATGCGGTCGAGCAGTTCGACCACGAGTCCCAGCGCGGCGTAGTTGAGGCAGAGTCCCGTCCGCAGGCGTTCGAGGCGTGCGTATGCGGCGACTTGCGCGGGCGGGAACCAGAGCCGGCCGGAGCGGTCCCGCTCGGGGTCGAGCAGCCCGAGACGCACCAGCCGGCGTGCCAGCTCGGGATGGATTCCGGCGGCCTCGGCGAAGGCGTCGAGGTCCATCCGCCGGGGACGGGTCGGCATGATGGCGTAGACCGTGCCGGGCAGCAGATGTTCCATCACGACCTCCTCGGGTCGAACGGCGACTCCGAGGCGAGCTCCTCGAACAGCCGGCGTTCCGTTTCGGATGGCTCGGGCGGCACTACGATCCGGACCTCGGCGAACAGGTCGCCCGGGGTGCCGCGGGGATTGGGCAGCCCGCGGCCGCGCAGCCTGAGCCGCCGCCCACTGGACGTGCCGGGGGGCACCTTCACCTTGGCCTCGCCGCCGGGGGTCTGCAGGCCCACCGTCGTGCCGAGGGCGGCCTCCCACGGAGCGAGCGGCAGGTCGGTGTACACGTCGCGGCCTTCGACGCGGTAGCGGTGATGTGGGGCGATCCGCACCACCAAGTAGAGGTCCCCAGCGGTTTCGCCGCTACCGCCCTGCCCGGCCAACCGGATGCGCTGGCCGTCGGTCACACCCGCGGGAACGGTGACGTCGAGGTTCTGACGGCCCTCCGGACGATCGAGGGTGATGGTGCGTCTGGTCCCCCGGTATGCCTCCTCGACGCTGATCTCGATCTCGGCCTCCTGGTCGGCGCCGTGCGCAGGCGACCAGGTGGACCAGCGGCCGCCGCTCCGTCGGCCACCACCGAAGATCCCGCCGAACAGATCCTCCAGATCGATGTCCTCGCCGAACCCGCCGGGGTGGACGCCGCCCGTGGTGGCGTAGGGCCCGCCGCGGCCGGCACCGGCGGCGGCACCGGCACGAGAGCGTGCCCACATGTCCGGGTCGACGTCCTCCGGAACCCGGCGGAAGTCGGACCCGAAGGCGTCGTAGCGGCGGCGCTGATCCGGATCGGACAGGATGGCGTAGGCCTCGGAGACGTCCTTGAACTTCTCCTCGGCTCCGGGGTCCTTGTTGATGTCGGGGTGATGGGCGCGGGCGAGCTTGCGGTAGGCCCGCTGAATCTCGTCCTGGCCGGCGTCCCGGGAGACCCCGAGCACCTCGTAAGGATCTTGGACGGCCATCACTCACCGGCCCTGGCGGACACCGACACCAGCGCCGGACGCAACTGGTTCTCGTCGTCGCCGTAGCCCGGCTGGTGCACCTCGACCACTGTGCCGGGTGGAGTGTCGGGGTCGGTGCGCACGGCGACCGCCGAGTGCCGGGCCGGGTCGAACGGGACCCCCAGGTCATCGCGGCGCGGATAGCCGAGGTCGCGCAATGTGGCCACGGCCCGGTCCCGGACGCTGCGAACGCCTTCGACGACGCTCGCCGGGTCGGACTCTGCGTGCTGGAGTGCGCGTTCGAGGTCGTCGAGAACCGGCAGCCACGCCGCGGTGACCTCCGCCCGCTGGGCACGGCGCTGCGTCTCCAGTTCGCGGGTCATACGCTTGCGCAGGTTGTCGAGATCGGCGAGTGCGCGCCGCCACAGGTCCTCAAGTTCCTCGACCCGCGCCCTGAGCCGTTCGACCTCGCCGGAATCCCGGCCGGCCGACTCGGCGGGCTTCTCCGGCTCGGGCCCCTGCCCGGCGCGCTCGGGCTGCTCGAGTGACCGGTCCTGGTCGGCCGACTGCCCGGTCTGCTCAGTCCGTCGTGAATTCGGCGTCGATGACATCGTCATCCGAGCCTTCCGTCGTGGCCCCAGCGGGACGCTCGCCCGCGCCCGCTCGGGTGGTCGTTCCCAAGCCGTGCAGGATCTGCTGGAGTTCGGAGGTGAGCGTGCGCAGCCGGTCCAGCGGCGCCTCCTCCTTGATGGCCTGCCGGGCGTCCTCGATCAGCCCCTCGGTCCGCGCCTTCTCATGCACGGGCACCGTGTCACCGAGTTCACCAAGCCGGTGTTCGACCTGGTAGATGGCCGAGTCCAGCTCGTTGCGCGCGTCGACCTGCGCGCGCAGCCGGGCGTCCTCCTGCCGGTTCTGCTCCGCATCGGCGATCATGCGCTCGACCTCGCTCTCGTCGAGGTTCGAGCTCTGGCTGATGGTGATGCGCTGCTCGGCGCCGGTGTCCTGGTCGCGTGCGGAGACGTTGAGGATGCCGTTGGCGTCGATGTCGAACGTCACCTCGATCTGCGGTTCGCCGCGCGGCGCGGGGCGGATGTTCTCGAGCCGGAAGCGACCGAGCACCCGGTTGTCGGCGGCCCGTTCCCGTTCGCCCTGCAGGACCACGATGTCGACCGCGTTCTGGTTGTCCTCGGCGGTGCTGAACGTCTCGGTGCGGCGGGCGGGGATGGTCGTGTTGCGCTCGATGATCTTGGTCATCACCCCGCCCATGGTCTCCACGCCGAGCGAGAGGGGCGTGACGTCGAGCAGCAGGACGTCCTTGACCTCGCCCTTGAGGACGCCGGCCTGGATCGCGGCGCCCAGTGCCACGACCTCGTCGGGGTTGACCGACATGTTGGGGTCCTGGCCGCCGGTCAGCCTGCGGACGAGGTTCTGCACGGCGGGGATTCGGGTGGACCCGCCGACCATGATGACCTCGTCGATGTCATCGGCGGTGACCTTGGCATCGCTCATCGCCCGTTCCACCGGGCCGACGCAGCGCTCGATCAGGTCTGCTGTGATCTGCTCGAACGCGGAGCGCATGAGCGAAGTGTTGAGGTGTTTCGGGCCACTGGCGTCGGCCGTGATGAACGGCAGGCTGATCTGTGTCTGGGTCACCGTGGACAGTTCGACCTTGGCCTTCTCGGCGGCCTCGAACAGCCGCTGCAGGGCCTGAGGGTCCGCTCGGAGGTCGATCCCGTTCTCCCGCTGGAACTCATCGGCGAGATGATCGACGATCCGGCGGTCGAAGTCGTCGCCGCCGAGATGGCCGTCACCGGAGGTCGCGCGGACCTCCACCACGTCGTCGCCGATGTTCAGCAGGCTGACGTCGAACGTGCCGCCGCCCAGGTCGAACACCAGAACGGTCTCGTCGGCCTTCTTGTCGAGGCCGTAGGCCAGTGCCGCCGCCGTGGGCTCGTTGATGATGCGCAGGACTTCCAGCCCGGCGATCTTCCCCGCGTCGCTCGTGGCCTGCCGCTGGGCGTCATTGAAGTAGGCGGGCACTGTGATGACGGCTTCGGTGACCTTTTCGCCGAGCGACTTTCCGGCGTCGTCCGCCAGCTTGCGCAGAACCAGCGCCGAGATCTCCTCCGGCGCGTACTGCTTGCCGTGCACGTCGAAGCGCGCAGACCCGTCAGGCCCTGCGACCACGTCGGAGGAGACCGCGTCCTTCTCGGTCTCGATCTCTTCGTAGCGTCGTCCGATGAAGCGCTTCGCCGAGGTGATGGTGCCCTTGGGGTTCATGATCGCCTGCCGCCGGGCCAACTGCCCGACCAGCCTCTCGCCCTGTTCGGTGAAGGCCACCACGGACGGAGTCGTCCGTGCCCCTTCCGCGTTCGGGAGGACCCGGGGTTCCCCGCCCTCCGTCACCGCAATGACCGAGTTGGTGGTGCCGAGGTCTATGCCGACTGCTCTACCCATCAGGTTCCCTCCGATGGTCCTCACCGCACATTCCAGTGAGATGGCGTGCTTCGTTGCCGGAGATGGCAATGCCTTCGTCTTCACGCTGCGCCATCAGTGGGCCCAGCACATCCACCGACCGTGTAGGTCTGAGTTCGGCGCTCACCACGGCGCGTCGGGGCACTCGCCGTGAGCGGAAGGCAGCCGGGCAGGCGGCACGCAGGTCTAACCGCCGACCGGCGTCGGCGGGCGGCCTGGTCGCGTTGAGCCGGACCTACAAGATCTGACGATGCGACGGTCGCCCTGGGGCGGGGAGGCTGCAGGGAGGTTCTTCTTCTCCTTCGGCAGGAGATGACAGGGAGGTGGATCCATGCCCGTGATGGGAATCAGCAGGTTCGAGCGCTTCTTCAGGGCTGCCGCCGGGTTGGACGTCGATAAGAACGATCTGCGGCGCTACCACGAGTTCCTTGACGCCAAGCTGTACGACCTGCTCCTCATCGGACAGGCCAGGGCGAAGGCGAACGGGCGCGACATCATCGAGCCGTTCGACCTCCCGATCACGAAGGGTCTGCAGGAGAGCATCCACCGGTTCCGCCGGTTGGACGAGGAGATCGAGGTCGAGCCGATCCTGGAGCTGCTGGCGAGGCGGCCGCCGCTGGACATCGCGGTCCGCGATGTCACCGACGAGAAGCTTCCCGAGATCGCGGGCGGCCTTTCCTACGCGCTGGCGCAGGCCTTCCGGATCGTGTTCCCGGACCGGCGCAACCCACAGACCACGCAGTGGGAGCGGGTCCAGCGCATGTTCGACCTGCTCCTGTGAGCAGGACTGCCGCTTTGACCG
Source organism: Actinomadura sp. NPDC023710 (assembly GCF_040639875.1). Classification (NCBI taxonomy): domain Bacteria; kingdom Bacillati; phylum Actinomycetota; class Actinomycetes; order Streptosporangiales; family Thermomonosporaceae; genus Actinomadura; species Actinomadura sp. NPDC023710. Next base: position 30,843 of record NZ_JBFAGB010000058.1, on the reverse strand, counting down.
GTTCGCGGCAGATGACCCGCAGATGATCCGCCTTTGTTCAAGGTTGACCTGACCTGCCCAAGGATGGGCCAGCGGCGCGTCGACACTCGCGTAGCCCACGCAATCGTGGGCACGTTGCCTGCATGGACGGCAGGCCGCCGACGCGGGGCGCGACCTTCGGTCGCCAACGGGAACAGGCGGGCATCGACGAGTTGCTGACGGGCGTCGACGGCCCGAGGGTCATGCTCGTCGAGGGGGAGCCGGGCATCGGGCGGACCCGCTTGCTCGAGGAGGCCGCGCGCATGGCCGCTGACGAGGGTTTCTCGGTGGTGGTCTCGGATACGGCCCCCGAACTGCGGCGGCCCGTTGACCTGGAGCTGTTGCTGTCGGTACTGGACGAGCCGGGCCCACCCTCGCCGCCGGCCGGTGGACAGGACCGGTCGGCTGAACGGCTGCGGGCCACGCTGGAACGGCGGGCCCGCTCCACCTCGTTGCTGATCCTGCTGGACGATCTCGAATGGGCCGATCCCGCGACGCTCCTCGCCCTGGAGACGCTCCCGATTCGACTCGCATCGTCTCCCGTGTGCTGGATCCTCGCACGCCGCACCGGCTCCGGTGGCGCCGAGCTCGATCGGCTGTTCCTCCGGTTGCAGGCGGGCGGCGCCGTCCTGCTCCAGCTCAGTCCGCTGTCGGGTGAGGCCGTCTCCGAGTTGGTCACCGCGACTTTGGGAGCGTGCCCTGATTCCGACCTGCGCGTGCTCGCAGACGGGGCGGGTGGCAATCCGCTGCTGCTTCTCGAGCTGATGAACGGACTGCTCGACGAGGGCGGGGTAGCGATCTCCCGGGGCCACGCTCACCTCATCACCTCGCGGTTGCCGGAGCGGGCCCGTATCGTCGTCGCGGGTCGCCTGGAAGAACTGGATCCGGCGGCCCGGCGGCTCCTTGAGATCGCGGCGATGCTGGGGCCCGCGTTCCACCCCCTGGTCGCCGCCGACCTGCTTGGCATCACCCCCTCCGAACTACTGCCGTCACTGGAGGCGATACTGGCGACCGGGTTGCTGGCAGCGCGTGAAGAGGCTCTGGTGTTCCAGCACGACGTGGTGCGCGAATCGGTGATCACGGATATCCCCGGTCCGGTCCGGCAGGCCCTGCACGTGCAGATCGGAAGGACCCTGCTGGAGCACGGTGGCAGGGTGAAGGCTGCGGCGGCCCACCTCATGGCGGGGGCGGTCTCAGGCGTCCCGGAGGTCCTCCAGAGCCTGGACCGGGCAAGCTCGCAGATGCTCGACACCTACCCGGCGGTCGCCGCCGAGCTGACCCATCGGGCGCTCGACCTCACCGAGCCCGCCGATCCGCTGCGGTTCGCGCGCACGATGACGGCGATGCGGACGCTGGTCGCCGCCGGTGACCTGACGGGGGCCGCGGAGCTCGCGGAGGCCGCGCTCGACCAATGCGCGTCCGGCCCGTCCACCGCCGAACTGCTGACCGCACTGTCCTTCATCCTGGTGCCGATGGGGCAGGCCGTCAGGGCGTCGGACACGGCCAAGGCCGTGCTGGACATGCCTGATCTGACGGAGGAGGTGCGCGACCGCGCCGAACTCGCCCTCATGCAGGCCGAGGCCGGGCTGCAGGAGGGCGGAAGCGTGCTGGACCGGGCCAGAGCGATCATCAAGGCGGCCGACGTGCCCGGCCGTGGCCTGGTGACCGGTGCGCTCATCGTCCTCGCCCTGAACGACTGGGACGAGGGCGATCTGACCGGCGCGCTCGACCTCACGCGGACAGGTGTGCGGCAGGCGTTCAACGACGGCGTGCATGAGTGCCGGCTCCACCCAGGTCTGATACTGGCCTCGTTCCTGGTGGACGTCAGGCTCATGGACGAGGCGCGCCGGACGATGGTGCTGGGGACCGGCGGGGCCGAGGGGATCGGACGGGACGGCTGGGCGGCCGGACCGGGGATCGTGCGATCACGCATCGACCTCGCTGAGGGGCGGCCAGAGGAGGCGATCCGCGGGGCGAGGGCGGCTCTGGAAGCGGCCGACGCGGTCGGGGCGCACCTGCTGGGCGCCTGTGCCCGGGCGACGCTGGCCATCGCGGCCCTGCGCTCCGGCGATCTCGAGACCGCCACGAAGCACGGCCTCGGCGGCGAGGACGCGGGCGGCCCGGCATCCCCTCCCTTCGACCTGACCCGAAGCGAACTGATCCGGGCGCAGGTCACCGAGGCCTGTGACGGGCCGCGGGCCGCCTTGCCCGCATTGAGCGGACTCCTCGACGACCTGACAAAGCACAGTCGGGTACTGATCTGCGATCCGACCGCGGCGGCCTGGCTGGTCCGAACGGCGGTCGCGGCGGGTGAGCCCGGATCGGCCGAGAAGGTCGTTGCGGCGGCCGACCGGCTCGCCGACATGAACCCGGGGCTGCCCAGTCTGGCCGCCGCCGCCGAGCACGCCCGCGGGCTGCTGCACGGCGATTCTGACCTCCTCCGACACGCCGCTGCGGAGCACGCCGACCACTGGGCGTCCGCCTCCGCCTACGAAGACCTCGGCATGCTGCTGGACGGGGGGAACGGCGCACGCGGCCAGAAAATCCAGTTCTTTGACGAGGCTCTGTCCTGTTACGCGGCGGCCGGTGCTGAGCGCGACGCCGCCCGGCTCCGGGGGCGCCTGCGGGGGATGGGGGAGCGCCGACGGCACTGGAACCGCCGCGAGCGGCCCGCGGCCGGCTGGGGCAGCCTTACCGGGGCCGAGGAGCGGATCTCCGGGCTCGTCGCCCAAGGGCTCACCAACCAGCGCATCGCCGATCAGTTGTTCGTCAGCGTCCACACCGTCGCGTTCCACCTGCGGCAGATCTTCCGCAAACTCGACGTCCGTTCGCGCGTCGAACTGGCGCGGCAGGTCCTCGAACATTCCGACGACCTTCCAGGCGCGCAGTCCGGAGAGAACCCCGACGGCACGGAGGCCGAGTCATCCCCCGCCCAGCGACACTCTAGACCGGAATGAGCGGGCGCAGGTCCTGGGAAATGCTGGACTTGATGTCCTCCCACTCCCCTTCTGCGACGTAGCGCCGCAAGGCGTCCAGGACGGTGGACACCAGCCGCTCCGTACCGCCCTCGACCTCGTATGGGAAGCCGCGCCGGACATGTTGGAGAAAATCCTTCTTGTCCATCTTGACCGGTACTCGGCTGGGGTCCCAGCCCTCGTAGTACACGCCACGGACCAGCAGGGGCAGCTGTGCGGAAAGATGTGCACACTCGTCCACGGGCAGCCGGTCGCGCAGAGCGTGCAGGACGGCGCGCAACGCATCGTAGGACCAGTTTCGTCGGTCCTTCGACCACCCTTGGGCATGCTCGATCTCCTTCAATATTTGGTTCGTCTTGTGGACGGTCTTGTCCAAGGTCGAGAACCCGGTAGCGCTCATTCGAGCCCGCCTTCCAGATGAGGAGAACCGTTACCTGCCACAGCGTCGTGCGAGACCGGGTGAGAACGCGTCACCCGGTGAGGGGGATGCCGGAACCGAGTCCGTTTCACCCTGTGCGGGTGACGTCTGCTCACCCCCTCACTCAGACGCTGGTCGATGACAGTGACCTGCTTTCAAGGGGGTAAGGGATGACGAATGCCGGTGAAGGCGGCACGATTCAGACCCAGATTCCCGCTCGGCTGGACCGCCTTGCCTGGACGCGGTTCCACTGGAGGATCGTGATCGGCCTCGGCACCGTCTGGATCCTGGACGGGCTGGAGGTCACGATCGTGGGTTCGATCGCTGCCCGGATGACCGAGCCGGGCAGCGGCATCGACGTCGCCAGCGGCGACATCGGCACGGCCGCGGCGTTCTACGTTGCCGGCGCCTGCCTGGGCGCGCTTCTCTTCGGTCAGCTCACCGACCGCTTCGGGCGCAAGAAACTGTTCATGATCACACTGGGGTTGTACGTGGTCGCGACCGTGGCGACCGCGTTCGCTACCGAGGCGTGGTACCTGTTCCTGTTCCGTTTCCTCACGGGGGCCGGCATCGGCGGTGAGTACGCGGCCATCAACTCGGCCATCGACGAGCTGATCCCTGCCCGCAACCGCGGCCGTGTGGACCTTGCCATCAACGGCAGTTACTGGCTGGGCGCGGCCCTTGGAAGTCTTGGCAGCGTGCTTCTCCTCAACGATGCCCTGCTGTCGGCGGATCTCGGCTGGCGGCTGGCCTTCGCCATCGGCGGGGCCCTCGGGCTGGGGATCATGGTGGTGCGCCGGAACGTTCCGGAGAGCCCCCGCTGGCTGTTCATCCATGGCCGTGCCGAGGAGGCGGAACGCATCGTTGACCGGATCGAGCGGGAGGTTCAGTCCGAGACGGGGGAGCCGCTGCCCCCTCCGGCCCAGAGCATCACCGTGCGGCAGCGCAGGTCGATCAGCTTCCGCGAGATCGCCCGCGTGACGGCCAAGCGCTATCCCAACCGCACCGTTCTCGGGCTGTCGCTGTTCGTCGGGCAGGCGTTCATGTACAACGCCGTCACGTTCGACTTGGGCACGATCCTCAGCGACTTCTTCGACGTCGCGTCCGGCACGGTGCCCTACTTCCTGGCCGCGTTCGCGCTCGGGAACCTGATGGGGCCGCTACTGCTCGGACGCCTCTTCGACACCGTCGGCCGCAAGCCGATGATCGCCGGCACCTACTTCGGCTCCGCGGCCCTGATCGCGGCGACCGCGGCTCTGCTCATGGCCGGCCTGCTGACCTCGACGACGTTCATCGTCCTGGTAGCGCTGAGCTTCTTCGTCGCGTCGGCCGGGGCCAGTTCCGCCTACCTGACGGTCAGCGAGATCTTCCCGATGGAGACCCGTGCACTCGCCATCGCCCTCTTCTTCGCGGTCGGCACCGCCGTCGGCGGGATCACCGGCCCGGCGCTCTTCGGCCAGTTCATCGGCAGCGGCCGGCTGGACCTGGTCGCCGTCGGGTTCTTCATCGGGTGCGGGGCGATGATGCTGGGCGGGTTCGCGGAGCTGATCTTCGGTGTCCGCGCCGAACAGCAGTCGCTGGAGAACATCGCCCGTCCGCTTACCGCGGAGGAGGCCGAGGCCTCCACGCCGCAGGAGCAGGAGGGCCTCCGGCGGGCCGCACTGGAGCGGGAACTGCCGGCCGAGGACAGGCGCCGGTCTGACGAACGCGATCGCCGCGTCCGGGAGCGCGCCGCCCGGCGCCGCAAGCGGGAGATGGCGAGGCCGCAGCGCTTCCGTCCCGGGCCTGGGGGCTCGCAGACCTACTCGCCGGGAATGATGGGAACCGCGGGCACGCCAAGCCGGTCGACGGCGGTCTCCGAACGCGAACTCGACCGTGAGATCGATGATCTAGTCCACGCGACCGGGGCGGGGCCTGTGGAGCGGCGCGACCTGGCGAAGCGGGTCAGGGCCCGAAGCTGGGGCCCCGGCCGGTTCAGGCAGGCCCTGGAAGAGGCGACCAAGGAGGGGCGCCTACTGCGGCTGACCCGCAGCAGGTACGGCCCCGGAGACTCCAGGAGGGATGAGGAGTGACGCTCGCCTGCCGTCTTCTCGGCCATCGTCCGCGGTTCACCAGTGAAGGGAACACGCTGGTGTGGAGCTGCGACCGCAAATGCGGGGCCGGAGGGGCCAAGGAGTACGAGACCGCCGGGGACGCCGCCCGTTACGCTCGTGCCTTCGACCGGGAGGATCGCGAGGATCTCGGCAGGCGCGCTCCGCTGATCGGGCTGTTCCCGCTTCGCCTGTTCCGAGCCTTCCGGAACCGTCACCGCAGCCGTCACGACAGCAGCGCTCAGAGAAGCTGAGCGTCCCGCGCCTTGCGCACCGCCTCCCGGCGCCGGGAGGCGGTGAGCTTCCGGTAGATGTGGCGCATGTGCGTCTTCACGGTGTTGACCGAGACGTGCAACTCGGCCGCGATCTCCTCGGTCGTCAGAACGCTCTGGAGATACCGCAGCACCGTCAGTTCCCGCTCGGTCAGCGGCGCGGCGGGGCGGTCCGGCCGCTCGGTAGCGCACTCGATGATGTCCATGACCAACGGCCAGTATGCCGTCCCGGAGTCCAGGTGGGCGCTCAGAAGCCGCCGCGCCGCCGGGCCCTCGCGGATGAACACACCCCGGAAGCGTTCATGATCGGCGAGTTGCAGGGCCTTCTCCAGGCTCATGGAAGCGTGTCGGCCATGGCCGAGACGGTCGGCGGCCAAGGCTTCCAGAAGGCCCGCTTCCAGCGCGAGCCCCAGTTCCCCGTTCGGCGCGCCGGCGGCCGTCCTTATCGCCGCGTCCAGATTGCCGTCCCTCAGTTGTGTGCGTGCGAGCGCGACCGTCAGCGTCGCCGAGCCGCCCGAGGCCTCAGCCTGGTCGGCAAGTAGCCGGAAGGCCGTACGGGTGTCCCCGAAGCTCGCTCGAAGTCCCGCCTCGGCGGCGGTGAACCGGTGGGCGATGTATCTCGGTACGGCCCAGCCGGTGAGTTCGTGGTGGGTCTCGCGCAGTGCCTCATCCGCTCTGGAGCGGGATTCGCCGTCCTGTAGCGACCACAGCCGGACAACGCTGATCAGCGCTGCGAGGAGCCGGTCACCGGAACCCTCTGCGAGATCCAGGTACCGTGCCGCCTCGTCCCCCTCGCCCCATTCATGGTGCGTGATCGCTAGCGCCAGATGGGCATATCCGCAGGCCACGGACGTCGTCGTGGAGCCGAGCGAATCCTGAGCCGTCCGCTTCGCGAGATGGAGATCGCCGAGCAGTGCACGGACCACGGCGAGCCTGCTCAGGCACGCTGCCCGGACCCGTCCCAGGCCCACCCGCTCAGCCGCGACCAGCCCGCCGTCCAGTGCCCGTTCCGCTACGGACAGGTCGCCGGTCGCCAGCCGGGCCGTGCCGAGTGCGGAAAGGGCGACGCTACGGGCGCCTTCGTTGTCTTCCCGGTGGGTGAGGAGCCGTGACGCCTGGGAGGAGGCCGTAGCGACGTCCCCCGCCGCCACCGACCGTGCCAGGTGGATCGCCGCGACCCTGTCATCGCCGGTGAGCCGCAGATAACGGTCGGTTCCTCGCCGATCGCCGAGAATCTGCTGGTTCAGTGCACAGGCCAGTGCAAGATCCGGGTTATCGCGAAGGGCTGCTTCGGGTGGCGCGGGGCCGGGTACCCAGAGCGGCGGGTCCGGACCAGAGAGCACGAGATCGGGCCAGTAGTCGGTCACCAGATCCGTGGCCATACGCCAGTCCGAGGACAGGAGGGCATGCTGTAGCGCTTCCGAGGACGAGCCTCGTGCGGCGTACCAGGTGGCCGCGCGCCGATGCAGCTCGGGAACTCGTAGCGGTGCCCGCCTGACCAGCTCACGGCGGAGGAACTCACGGAAAAGACGGTGACAGCGGTACGCGGAGTGCCCGTCGCCGACCGGGTCGAGGAAAACGCCCGCCTCCCACAGTTCGGCGAGGATCCTTTCACCGTCCGACCGGCCGGTGAGGGCGTCCACCAGGCTGCCGGTCAGCTCATCCAGTACACAGCCGCACAGCAGGACCTCCCGGTGCCCGCCGCCGAGCCCGTCCAACACTTCTGATGTGAAATAACCCGCGATGCTCTCGTGGTTGCCGGTGAGCTCCTCGACGAAACGCAGCGGATCGCAGTGTCCTCGCATGGACAGGCCCGCCAGCCTCAGGCCCGCTGGCCACCCCGCTGTTCGCCGGAGCAGCATGCGTGTGTACCGGTCGGGCAATTCCAGGCCGAGCGCGGCCAGCAGTTCGACAGTCTCCGCCATGTTGAAGGACAGATCCGCGCCCTCCACCACGGTGACCGCATCGGCGAGCCGCAGCCGTGCCAGTGCAGGTCCCGGACCGCCGCGCGTCACGATGACCATCCGTAGTGCCCGCCCGGCGTGCCGGACAAGATACTCCAGGCCCTTCAGGATGCGCGGGTCCCGTATTCGATGGAAATCGTCGAGGACGATGCCCACCGGTTCGCGCAGATCGGCCAGCATGGCCGCCAGCCGGGCCAAGAACACCTCCTGGGGCGCCTCGTCCGGCGACGGCAGGGCGTCACCTGCGAAACCTCCCGCGGAGTTCAGCGCGGCCCGCAGATAGGACCAGAACCGGGGATCGTCCCCGTCCTCGATGCCGACCCAGCCGACGCGGAATTCCGTCGCCCTCGTCCACCAGCTCAGCAATACGGACTTCCCCCAGCCGGGTGGGGCGTTGACCAGGGTTATCGGACGCTGCCGCCCAGCGTCGAGGGCACGGCTGAGACCTGGTCGCTCCACCAGCCCTGATGGAGGGTCGGGCGGCTCCAGCTTCGAGTCGAGCAGTGGTTCCTCTGTCACGCCCACCACCCTTCGCGTGCCGCCGGGCGTCTTGCATCCTCCGGCCGGGTAGCAGCCGCCGCTGAGCGCTGACGGCAGTGATCGTCGGCAGATCAGTCCCTCTTGTACATTTCCCTACCCGCATCTTCGGCTGGCCGGGCCCTGTGGGGGAAGGCCGCGATCATGGGCCCGGAATCCGTGTTCATCGTCGTCCTGGCCACCGCGGTCGTGGTACTGCTCTCCCGGGCCCTCTCCGCGCGTATAGGGATGCCCGACGCGATCCTGCTCGTCGTGCTCGGCGCGGCGATCGCGTTCTTGCCCGGCATGCCCGAGATCGAGCTGCCGCCGGAAGTGGTGCTGCTCGGCTTCCTCCCCCCGTTGGTCTACTACGCGGCGTTCTTCAGCGCCCCGCGCGAGGCGAAGGCGGAGGCCGTGCCGATCACGGCACTGGCGATCGGCTTGACGACGGTGACCACCTTCACGGTCGCCGCGGTCCTGCGGTGGGTCCTGCCCGACCTGGGCTGGGCGGCGGCCATAGCCCTCGGTGCGGCCGTGGCCCCCACCGACCCCGTCGCCGCAATCTCGATCATGAAGCGGCTGAACGCGCCGGTTCGGATCGTGACCATCATCGAAGGTGAGAACCTCATCAATGACGCCGTCGCGCTCACCGCCTTCGTGCTGGCCGTCGAGTCGCTGACGACGCCCTTCACCGTCGGCCACGGCATCGCGCGCCTGGCCGGGGTGGTCGCCGGCGGCGTGGCGTACGGCCTGGCAGTGGGGTTCATAGCGTCCCGCCTGCGCCGCCGGATCCGCGATCCCGGCAGCCAGATCATCGTGTCCCTGCTGACGCCGTACCTCGCGTTCGTCCCGGCCGACAGGCTCGGCTTCTCCGGGGTACTCGCCACCGTCTGCGCGGGCTTCTACCTTGGCACGCGCGGAGAGGGCGTGCTCCAACCGGCGTCCCGGCTGCCCGGCCATCTGTTCTGGCGGGTGCTGGTCTTCCTCCTCGAGTCGGCACTGTTCGTTTTGCTCGGCCTCGAGATACGCGTCATCGTGCGCGAGTTGACCGGTGCGGCGTGGCCGTCGGCGATTCTCGGCGCGGTCGCGGTCACGGCTGTCATCGTGGCTCTGCGGCTGGCCTGGACGCAGCTCGTCTTCCCGCTCTCCCGGTATCTGCCCGGCCGGCACATCACCTTCGATCATCTGCCCTGGCGCGACCGGCTCGCCATCGGCTGGAGCGGCATGCGAGGCGCGATCTCGCTGGCGATCGTGCTGTCCCTGCCGGTGTCCGCACCGGGCCTGCCGCCGGAACGACGCGGTGAGAGGCTCTTCGTGACCGGCGCCGTCGTGTTCATCACCCTGATCGGGTGTGCGACCACGCTGCCCGGCCTGCTGAGACGACTGGGCCTGGCCGAGTCCGACCGCGTCCGGATCGAGTACCAGGAGGCGAAGAAGGCAGTGGTGGAAGCCGCCCTGGCCCGGCTCGACGAGCTCATCGAGAACGGCGAGGTCGATGGTCGCACCGGCAGGACCTTCCGCCAGCTGTACGAGGATCTCCTGGACCGGATTCGCGCCGAGTTCGGCGAGGACCTCGACGAGGAGGTCACCGACTCCCTCGGCCTCCGCCGCGAGTTGGTACGGACGCAGCGAGAGAAGCTGCGCCGGCTCTACTCCAAAGGCAAGATCAGCGCCGAGGGCCTGCGGGCCGTGGACCGATGGCTCGATCTAGAGGACCCCGACATCCGGGAAGTCGGCTGACCGCGGGCCCTGCCCAGACCTGTCAACTCTGAGGATGTGCCTTACCGGCCGGACAGGCAACTCTCGATTGAGAGAACCTCACGAGAGGATCGAACCATGGCACTGCCCAGCATCCGCCGCTCCGGTGACACGATGCTCACACCGAGGCCGCGGGCGTTCGACGCCCTCTACGAGCAGATGGAGCAGTTGGTCAACGCGGCTTTCGCCGGTGCCCCGACGGAGATGCCCTGGGTGCCCGCGGCCGACGTTGGCGAGACCGACGACGCCTACGTGATCGAGGCCGAACTTCCCGGCCTGAAGAAGAACGAGGTCGACGTGTCGCTGCACGACCGGGAGCTGACCATCACCGGGGAGGTCAAGGAGCGGGAGAGCCGTGGACTGCGGCACCGCAAGCAGCGGCGCACAGGCCGGTTCGAGTACCGCGTATACCTGCCCGGTGACATCGACGCCGAACGCGTCGACGCGAACCTCGCCGACGGCGTGCTGACCGTGACGGTCCCCAAGGCCACGACCGAGAAGGACCGCCACGTCGAGGTCAAGGGCTGACCCCTAAAGGACTCTTCGCCCACCACGCTGGAGGAGCCGGTGATCGTCCGTTGTGAGCACTGCGGGAAGAAGAACCGCGTGCCGGCGGCCGCTGACGGCGGTCCTGTCTGCGGGAACTGCCGCAGGCCGCTCCCGTGGATCGCGGAGGCCGGAGACGAAGACTTCGCCGAGGTCGCCGAGCGCTCCTCGGTGCCGGTCATCATCGATCTCTGGGCCACCTGGTGCGCGCCATGCCGCACGGTCAGCCCGGTACTGGAGCGCCTCGCCCACGAACTGGCCGGGCGGCTGAAACTCGTGAAGATCGACATTGACCGGGCGCCAAAGATACAGGAGCGCTTCGCCGTACGTGCCGTTCCCACGCTGCTGCTGATGCGTGACGGGAAGGTGATCGACCAGAGAGCGGGCGCCATGCCCGCTGGTCCGCTCCGGACGTGGGTGGAGGAAACCCTTGGAAGAGACACCTGATCTGAACGGCGCCTACCCCCGGCTCGACCGCGAGCAGATCGGGCTGGTCGCGGCATACGGCGAACAACGCCCGACTCGCCGCGGCGATGTCCTCTTCTCGGAAGGGGACCGGGACTACGGCTTCTTCCTGATCCTGGCCGGGACGGTGGCGATGTTGGACAAGGGCGAAGTCATCAGGGTGCACGGTCCGGGACGCTTCCTCGGCGAACTGGGCCTGCTGACAGGTCAGCCCACGTTCCTCACAGCCCGCGTCGCCGAGCCGGGTGAGGTGATCGCGGTGCCGCCCCGGCGGCTGCGCGAGCTGGCCGGCCAGGAACCCTGGTTCGGCGATCTCGTCCTGCGCGCCTTCCTCATCCGCCGTTCGATGCTCATCGCGCAGGGCGCCGGGCTGCGGATCATCGGCTCGCGGTTCTCTGCCCGCTGCCGGCGACTGCGCGACTTCGCCGTGCGCAACCGACTGCCGCACCGATGGATCGACGTCGAGGACGACGAGGACGCCGAAACGCTGCTCAGGGGGCTCAGCATCCCAGTGTCGGAGACACCCGTCGTGATCCTGGACGGTGAGCGGGTGCTGCGCAACCCGGGGGACGACGAACTCCCCCGGCTTCTTGGGCTGCCGCCACCGGCACCGGACTCCTCGGCACACGACCTTCTCGTCATCGGCGCGGGCCCGGCCGGGCTGGCCGCGGCCGTGTACGGCTCCTCAGAGGGCTTGGACACGATGGTCGTCGATGCCATCGCCACCGGAGGGCAGGCCGGGACGTCATCCAAGATCGAGAATTACCTCGGTTTCCCCGCCGGCATCTCGGGCGCGGAGTTGGCCGAACGTGCGGTCATCCAGGCCGGGAAATTCGGGGCGAAGATCCAGGTGCCCGGTGACGCCACGGGACTACGGGCACGCAACGACCGGTACACCGTCGACCTCGGCGGAGGCGGCGAACTTTCCGGCCGCACGGTCGTCATCGCGACCGGCGCCCGCTATCGCCGGTTGGACGTACCGCACCTGGAAGACTTCGACGGCGCCGGGGTGTACTACGCGGCGACCCAGGTTGAGGCGCTGCAATGTCGGCACGTGCCGGTGGCCATCGTCGGCGGCGGCAACTCGGCGGGTCAGGCAGCCGTATTCCTGGCTCGGCACGCCGCACACGTCCTGCTCTTCGTCCGGGGTGCGGAGCTCGGCGAGAACATGTCGCGCTACCTCGTCGATCGGATCGAACACTCCCCCGAAATAGAGGTGTTCCTGCACACGGAGATCCGTGAAGTGCACGGACACGATTTTCTGGAGGAGGCTGTCGCGGAGAACAACCGGACCGGTGAAACCCGCCGATTCGAGGTGCGCGCGTTGTTCGTCTTCATCGGAGCCGTCCCCTGTGTCGACTGGTTGGCGGACACGGTCGAACTCGATGACAAGGGATACGTGCGCACCGGCGGTCCTGAAGCCCTGCCGTTGGAGACCAACCTGCCCGGCGTGTTGGCCGTCGGTGACGTGCGGAGCGGTTCGATCAAGCGGGTCGCTTCGGCGGTGGGGGAAGGGGCGATGGCCGTCCGCCTTGCATTCGTGCGCCTGAACCGATAAACGGCTGTGGGGGCATGAGATGAGCAGTGACCAGCGAATACGTGCGGTGGCGCACGGCGCCGTCACGCCGGCGCGAGTGGGCCTGAGGCGGCTGCAAACGCAGCCCACGGCCTTCGTGATCGCTCGCCTCGCCGTGACCGCGGTCCTTGCGTTCGAGTTCGCGTCGTGGTTGCCCGACCCTAACCCAAGGCCCGTACTCGCCCCTCTGACGGCAATCCTCGTCGTCCAGATCACACTGTTCCAGACCATTCGCCATGTCTGGCAGCGTGTCGTCAGCGTCGTGGTCGGTGTGATAGTCGCGGCACTTCTGTCGAGTCTGGTGGGATTCAGTTGGTGGAGCCTGGGCCTGGCCATCACCGCCGCGCTGATCTGCGGATTCGTGATGCGGCTCGGCAACTACATCCTCGAGGTGCCGATCAGCGCCATGCTCATCCTGTCCATCGAGACCGATGCTGCGGCCACGGGGCGGATCGTGGAAACCCTCGTCGGCGCGCTCACCGGCCTGGTCGCCGGAATCCTGACCTCCCCCGTCAGGATCCAAGCGGCAGAGGAGGCTCTAGAGGGCCTTAGCGGCACCATGGCCCGCCACCTCCACGACATCGCCGACGCGGTGGAAAAGCTCCCCGAGCCGCGCGCGTTCGGCGAATTGCTCTCCCAGGCCCGCTCCCTCAGCCGGGATGTCCAACGCGTCGACGGCGAACTCGCACAGGCCGAGGAGAGCATCCGACTCAATCCTCAGGGGGTCGGAATGTTTCGAGCAATGGTGGCGCTACGGGAGACCCTGGCCGCTTTGGAGCACTGCGGGATCACCATCCGCGGCCTTGCCCGCTGCCTCGCCGACCACGCCAACGAGCCTGAGCAGGAGCGCGAGGACCCTCTGTCCAAGAGCGACGCTCGCAGCCGGCTTGCCACGGCCCTAGGACATCTGGCTTCGGCGATGAGCACCTACGGGCGAATGCGCCGCCAGCAGTTCGCCACAGGAACGACCGACCTCGGGGACCCGCTCGCCCATCACCTGGGCGCCGCGCACGAAGAGCGCGTGAAACTGGGTGAGTTGTTGTGGGCCGACAGCCCCGATTGGCCGCTCCATGGTGAGCTCCTCGTTCATCTCGACCGCTTGAGAACCGAACTGGAGGCCGGGCGGCGGATGCAAACGCAAGGGCGCCCGACTCGCCGACTCCGCATCCCCAAGCCTTCGCCGCCCGCCACGCTCAGCCCGATCCGCCGGCGAGCAGACCTGCGCCGAGCACGCACCTGACCCGTACTCGCCGTCGACAAGTCGCGAGCGCCTTCAACTTGGAACGTCGTTCAGGCAACTGAGGATCCCAAATGAATAGCCCGCCGGGTCAACCTCGATCTTTCGTGAAGTCGCCGGGTCCGCGGAGCGACCCCACCGACCTCACGAAAGATCGAAGCTAGAGCGTGGGCGAGGAGGACTTGTCGACCGAGTGGCACGGAAGACCAGTCGATCAAGGTCCCGCAGGAGCGGCGCCCGCGGGATCGGGGCGCGCAGAGATCCACTGTGGGGTTCGACGTGCTGCGCGACGAGGGCGGACGCATACGCCGCCGCCCTGCGCGTCGCCAGGGCTCCGATGGTCCACCGCCGGTGGCAGCCGCTGAACCACGGCCTTCGGGCTCGGCGGCGTTTCGGCAGCGCGGGCCGGGGCCTTCCGCCAGTCCGCCGGCCTGCGGGCCGTTCTCACAGCCGGTCAGGACGGCGCGAGCACGGCGGCGAACCTGGACGTGATCCACCGAGGGTCGGTGATGGCGGTGCCGACGACGACGCAGGTCGCGCCCGCGCCGAGCGCCGCCGCCGCCGACTCCGGCGTGTGGTACCGGCCCTCGGCGACGATCAGCGCGTCCGGCAGTGCGTCCCGAAGCCCGCTGATGAGTCCGAGGTCTGGGCCGTCGGGGGGTGGGCGGGGACGGGTGTAGCCGGAGAGCGTGGTGGCGACGGCGTCGGCCCCGGCCTCGGCGGCGGCGACGCCCTCGTCGAGGGTGGACACGTCCGCCAGGAACAGCGCCCCCGCCTCGTGCACGGCCTGGATGGACGCGGCGAGGGCGCGGCCGTCGGGGCGCGGGCGGAACGTGGCGTCGGCGGCCACGACGTGCGCGCCTGCGGCGGTGACCGCGCGGGCCGCCTCGACCGTGGGGGTGATGAAGACGCCGGCGGTCCCGTTCTTGGTCAGGCCGATGACCGGGACGTCCACCGCGGCGGCGACGGCGGCCACGTCGGGCACGCCGCCGACCCCACCGCAGCGGATCGCGGCGGCGCCGCCCGCGGCGGCGGCCCGCGCCATCCGGGTCAGGGCGGCGGTGTCGCGCAGCGGATGGCCCTCCCCGGCCTGGCAGGACACGATCAGCCGGCCGGCGACGGCGGCGGCGAAGGTCTCGGGGGTCATCGGCGGCTCCCTCGGGGTGCGGTGGCAGTCATCGCGAGCAGCGCCGCGCCCACCAGCGGGGCGTCGGTGCCGAGGCGGGCGGGGACGATCGGCGTCGCGCGCAGCGGCGGCAGCGCCTCCGCGCGGAACGCGGCGACGATGGCGTCCAGGAACGGGGCGCCGATCTGCGCGACGCCGCCGCCGATCACGACGGCGTCGGGGTCCAGGACGGCGAGCAGCCCGGCGAGCGCGCGGCCAAGCAGTGTGCCCGCGCGGGGCGCGTCGCCGGTGGCGGCGATGACCGGGCCGGACGCCACGGCCTCCAGATGGTCGCGCCTGCCGCAGCCGCACGGCACCGGCCCCCGTTCCGGGACGAGCAGGTGCGCGATCTCCCCGGCGGTGCCGTGCGCGCCCTGTTCGAGGGCCCCGGCGACGGTCAGCGCGCCCCCGACACCCGTCCCCACCGAGACGTGCAGGACCCGGTGGTGGCCCGCGGCGGCCCCCGCCTTCGCTTCGCCGCAGGCCATGGCGCGGACGTCGTTGACAACCGTGACGGGCAGGCCCGTGCGCTCGGCAAGGATCTCCCGGACGCGCGTGCCCGCCCATCCGGGCAGGATGTCGGTGGCCGCGACGACCGTGCCGGTCGCCGGGTCCACCACGCCCGGCGCGCCGACGCCGAGGGCTCGGACGGGAACACCGGCGAAGCCGTCCAGGAGCTCGGCAGCCGCCGCGAGCACGGCGTCCCCGCCCCCGCCGGGCGTGGGAACGCGGGCACGCTGCAGGACCGTTCCACCCTCGTCCACCAGCGCCGCCGCGATCTTGGTGCCGCCGATGTCGAGGGCTGCGCACGCCCCCGCGCCGGGCACGGTCACAGCAGCCCGGCCGCGGCGAGCCCGCGCCGGACCCGCTCGGTCTCCGCCGCGTCGAGCGGGATCTGCGGCGGGGCCGTGACCGGGCAGTCGATGATCCCGCGCAGGTGCAGGGCCGCCTTGAACGAGCCGAGGGCGGACGAGCCGCGTCCCATCCGGGCCGGCGCGCCCGCGTCGACGATGCCGAACAGGCGCAGCAGCCGCTCCTGCTCGGCGCGGGCCTCGGCCCACCGTCCGGCGCGGCAGTGCCGGTAGAGCCGGACGTACCCCTCAGGATCGACGTTGCCGAGGCCCGGCACGACCCCGTGCACACCCATGGCGAGTGCCGAGTCCACCGTCAGCTCGGAGCCGGTCAGGACGCTGAACCCGCTCGTGCCCTCGTCCCGCAGCGCGAGCAGCAGGGCGCGCAGGCCTCCCTCGTCGCCGCTGGAGTCCTTCACCCCGGCGACGACCCCCTCGGCCGCGAGGCGCAGCAGCATCGCGGCGTCCAGTTTCGAATGCACCGAGACCGGCAGGTCGTAGGCGAACACGGGCACCGGCGCCGCCGCGGCCACCTGGCGCAGGTGGGCCTCGACCTCGGCAGGGTGCGTGCGGGTGTAGAACGGCGCGGTCACGACGATGCCGTCGCAGCCGGCGCCCGCGGCGACCCGGGCGTGCTCGATCACCCGCAGCGTGGTCATGTCGATCGCGCCGCCGAGCACCGGGACCTGTCCCGCGACGTGCTTGACGACGGTCTCCAGGACGGTGCGCCGGTGCGCGTCGGGCAGGAACGCCACCTCGCTCGTCGAGCCGAGCACGAACAGCCCGTCCACGCCGGCGCCGACGAGGTGGTCGACGAGCCGTTCGAGGGACGGGGCGTCCACCTCCATCTCGGGGGTCAGCGGCGTGCAGACGGGCGGGACGACGCCGCCCAGCACGGGAGCGGCCGGCCCGTCCGCGGAGCGGGAGCCGGTGGGAGCGACGGTCACGGAATCTCCTGGGAAACGGTGGACAATGCGAGATGGGACGGGTCGGTCACGGGATGCAGGCACCGGTACCGATGAGCGGGCTCGGCCGCCGCCGTGAACCCCGGCATGGCCGCGCCGCACTCCTCGGTGGCGCGCCAGCAGCGGGTGCGGAACGGGCATCCGCTCGGCGGATGCACGGCCGAGGGCACGGGGCCGTCCAGGCGGATCGGCTCCATCGGGTCGAGCAGGCTGGGCGTCGCCGACATCAGCGCCCGCGTGTACGGGTGGCACGTCTGGCCGCGGGCGACCACGGCGGCCGGCGCCTCCTCGACGATCCGGCCGAGATACATGGTGACCACGCGGTCGGACATGCGGCGGACGGTCTGGATGTCGTGCGAGACGAACACCATCGCCAGCCCGAGCCGGTCCTTCAGATCGAGCAGCAGGTTGAGGATCTGCGCCCGCACCGACACGTCGAGGGCGGAGGTGGGCTCGTCGGCGACCAGCAGCGCCGGTTCCAGCGCCAGGGCGCGGGCGATCGCGACGCGCTGCCGCTGCCCGCCCGACAGCTGCCCGGGCAGCGCCGGGGCGAGGTGCGGCGGCAGCCCGACCAGGGACATCAGCTCGCGGACGCGTTCGTCCCGCTCCGCCGGGGCGCCTCGTCGGTGCACGTCCAGCGGGTCGCGCAGGATCGTCCGGACGGGCAGCCGCCGGTTGAGGGCGGTGGCGGGGTCCTGGAACACCATCCCGACCGAGGCGCCGATCAGCGCGGCGCGTTCGCGGCGGCGCAGCGCGCCGAGGTCGTCGCCCTGGAACCGGACCGTGCCCGAGGCCGGACGGACCAGCCCGACCAGCACCTTGGCGAGCGTGGACTTGCCGCAGCCGGACTCGCCGACGATGCCCACGGTCTCGCCGCGCCCGACGGTGAGGTCGGCGCCGGTCAGCGCGTGCACGACGTCGCGGCGGAACGGGTTGCCGCCGCGCAGCGGCAGCCGCACGTGGACGTCGCGCAGTTCCACGACAGGGGTGGTCATCGTGCGTCTCCCGCCTTGGTCGGGACCTGGTCGGACGGTTCGGCGGGCTCGCCGGCCGGGTGGTGGCAGGCGAACGCGTGCCGTCCGGGTTCGCCGGACGGCTCCGGGCGGGTCGCCGCGCACAGCTCGGTCGCCGCGGGACAGCGGCCGGTGAACCGGCAGCCCGCCGGGAACCGTGACGGCGCCGGGACGACGCCGGGGATCTGCTGCGGGCGGTCCCGGGCGGATTCCAGCGACAGGACGGCGCCGAGCAGCCCGCGGGCGTAGTGGTGCCGGGGCGAGGCGACGACCTTCGCGGTGACACCGGTCTCGGCGACCTGCCCGCCGTACATCACGACCACCCGGTCGGCGACGTCGGCGACCAGCGCGAGGTCGTGCGAGACGAGGATCAGCGCGAACCCGAGCTCGGCGCGCAGCCGCAGCAGCAGCCGCATGACCGCCGCCTGCACGGTGACGTCCAGCGCGGTGGTCGGCTCGTCCGCGACGACGAGCCGCGGGTCGCGCGACAGGGCCATCGCGATCAGCACCCGCTGCCGTTGCCCGCCGGACAGCTCGTGCGGGTAGCTGCGCAGCGTCCGCTCCGGGTCCAGGCCGACGAGGTCGAGCAGCTCGGCGGGGGACCGGGTGCCGCCGCGCCGGGTCAGCTGGCGCAGCTGGGCGCGGACCGTCATCGCCGGGTTCAGCGACGACAGCGCGTCCTGGTAGATCATCGCCATGTCGTGGCCGAGCAGCCCGCGCCGCTCGCGCGCGGGCATGGCGCGAAGGTCCCGGCCGTCGAACAGCAGCCTGCCGCCGATCCGCGCGCCGCGCGGCTCCAGCCCCATGATCGCCAGGCTGGTGAGGCTCTTGCCGCAGCCGCTCTCGCCGACGAGCCCGACCACCTCGCCGGGACGGACCTCCAGTGAGACCCGGTCGACCACGCCGATGTCGCCGTAGCGGTCGGGGAACCCGATGGTGAGGTCATCGACGCGCAGCAGCGGCTCGCCGTCCGGGACGGGACGGGCGCGCCCTGCGAGGCGCCGGCCGGCCTCCACCAGCCCCGCGTCCGCGGCCTCGCTCCGGACGGGCGCCCGCACGGCCGCCGGGCGATCACCCGCCGCGTCCGCCTCGGTGTCGGACGCCCGGCCCGCCGGCGCGGCCCAGGCGTCGGACACCCCTTCGGAAAGAGTGTTCAGCACGAGCACCGTGACCAGGATGAACAGGCCGGGGAAGAACGTCGCCCACCAGCCGCCCGCGAGCACCAGGGACTTGCCGTAGGCGATGACGCTGCCCCACGAGGGGTTCGGGTCCTGCACGCCCGCGCCGATGAACGACAGGCTCGCCTCGAACACGATGGCGTTGGCCACGACGATCGTGCAGAACACCAGGATCGGCGCCGCGCAGTTGACCGCGACATGGCGGCGCAGGATGTGGACGCGTCCCGCGCCGATGACGCGTTCCGCCGCGACGTAGTCCTCGCCGTACTGGGAGAGCACGTTGGCGCGCACCACACGCGCGATCTGCGGGACGTACAGGAACGCGATCGTGCAGGTCAGCACGGGAAGGCTCGTGCCGAAAACGGTGACGAGCACGGCCGCGAGCGCGACCGCGGGGAACGCCATGACCACGTCCAGGCAGCGCATCACGATCTCGTCGACGACGCGGTGCGCGGTGGCGGCCAGGGCACCGAGCAGCCCCCCGGCCGCGAGCGCCAGCGCCGTGGCGCCGAGCCCGATAGCGAGGGACCAGCGCGCCCCGTACAGGACTCGGGCGAAGACGTCCCGGCCGACCCGGTCGGTGCCGAACCAGTGCGCGCCCGACGGGCCCTGGCCGGCGATCCCGGTGGTCAGCGGGCCGTGCCGCGCGACCAGCGGCGCGGCGAGCGCGGCCAGCACGATCAGCAGCAGCAGCACGAGCGCGGCGCGGGAGGCCGGCCGCAGCCGGCCGAGCGCGCCTCCGGCTGCCTTCAGCGCGGTCATCGCGTCGCTCCCTTCAGCCGGGGGTTGGCGAACAGGTAGAGCACGTCCACGAGCAGGTTGACGATGAGGAACGTCAGCGCGATGGACAGCACGACGCCCTGCACGAGGGCGGGGTCGCCCGCCGTGACGCCCTGCATGATGAGGGTGCCGAGGCCGGGCAGCCCGAAGATCGCCTCCACCACGACCGCGCCGCTCAGCAGGTAGCCGATCTGCAGTCCGAGGACGGTCAGCGGAGTGATCAGGGCATTGCGCAGCACGTTGCGCCCCACCACGACCACGCGCGGAAGGCCGCCGCCGACGGCGGTCCGGACGTAGTCGCGGTCGAGTTCCTCGACCATCGCGGTGCGCACGACGCGGGCGAGCAGCGACCCGACCGGGAACCCGACGGCGAGCGCGGGCAGCGCCAGGCTGCGCAGCCATCCACCAAGTGAGTCGGCCGGGTTGACGTACCCGCCGGTCGGGAACCAGCCGAGCCGCAGCGCGAACCACTGGATCAGCAGGATGCCGAGCCAGAACGAGGGCATCGCGACGCCCGTCATCGACACCACCCGGATGGCCTGGTCGGGCCAGCGGTCCCGGAACAGCGCCGCTGTCACGCCGAGGGCCAGCGCGAACACCACCCCGGCCAGCACCGCCAGCAGGGTGAGTTGGAGCGTCAGCGGGAACGCCGTGCCGATCGCGTCGGTGACCGACCGGCTCGGCGGCGCCGTCACTCCGAGGTCGCCGCGCAGCAGGTCGCCCAGGAACCGCGCGTAGCGGACGGGCAGCGGGTCGGTGAGCCCGTGCGCGGCCGCGTAGGCGTGCCGCGCCTCGGGCGTCGCCCCCTCGCCGAGGGCGTTGTAGGCGGGGTCGTTGGGGGAGAAGCGCAGCACGACGAAGACGAACAGCGTGATGCCCAGCACCATCGGCACGAGGGTCAGCAGTCGTCCGGCCGTCATGCGCAGGATCGTTGCCATGGGTGGCGTCCGTTCTGCCGGGCGGTGTCAGCCGCGGCCGACGTCCAGGAACGACAGGCCGGTCGTCGACATCGGCCGGAACCCGGGCAACGCCTCGCGCTTCCAGCCGGTGCCCAGCTTGCGGTGGAAGATCGGGTACAGCGCGGCCTGCTCGGCGACGACGTCGATCGCCTGCCGCCACAGCTCCTTCCGCGCGGCCGCGTCCTCCGCCCTGGCCGCCTCGTCCAGCAGGGAGACGACCTTCTTGGCCTCGGCGGTGCCGGAGTTGAAGCTGCGGTGCTCGGGCCAGGTGCCGACGTAGAACCAGCGCATGAGCAGGTCGGTGTCGTTGCCGAACACCGACGGGTCGCCGGGGGCGGCCATGACCTGGTACTGGCCGTTGTCGACGCGGTTGGCGTACTGCCCGCCGGACTGGCCCACATTGAGCGTGGTGGAGACGCCGACCGCGTCCCAGCTCTGCTTGATCAGCGGCGCGCAGTCCTTGACGAAGTCGGTGTCAGTGGTGACGAGTTCGACCCGCAGGCCGTCGACCCCGGCCTCGGTCAGCAGCTTCTTCGCCCTGCCGGGGTCGTAGCCGTACACCGTGGACGCCTTGACGTACTCGGGGTGCCCGGCGGGCAGGAAGCTCGTCGCGCCGACGGCATTGCCCAGCAGCGCCGTCCTGATCAGCTTTTCGGTGTCCAGCGCGTAGTGCAGCGCCTGCCGAACGCGCACGTCGTCGAACGGCTCGACCTTGCAGTTGAACATCAGGAACAGCAGGCCGAAGCTCTGCACCGACTGGACGGCCGCCGACTTCGACAGGGCGCTCGCGTTCAGGTACGGCACCGCCTCGATCGCCTGGACGCGTCCTGACTGGAGCGCGGTGACGCGGGCGGAGGGGTCGGCGAGCAGGAGCCATCTCATCTTCGCGACCTTCGCGGGCCGCGGGCCGTTGTAGGTGCCGGCCTTGGCGAACGACAGTCCGTCGCCGGCGTTGGCGGCGGTCAGCCTGAACGGCCCGGAGCCGGCCGGCAGCGCGTCGAACTTCTTCTGGTCCGCCTGGACGATCTTCTTCGGGACGATCCTGACGACGGACAGTCGCTCGGCGAAGAGCGCGAAAGGATACTTGAGCTTGAAGTCGACCGTTCTCGCGTCGACCTTCTTCACCGCAGCGAGGAAGGGCAGGAACTGGACGAACAGCGAGGCGTTCTTCGGGTCGAGGACGCGCTCGAAGCTGAAGACGACGTCGTCGGCGGTGACCGCGGAGCCGTCGTGGAACTTCGCGCCGTCGCGGAGCGCCACCCGGTAGGTGGTGTCGTCCACCTTGGCGGGGGCGGCCTTCGCGAGCGCGTTGAAGGGCCGCCGGGTAACCGGGTCGAGGTCGACCAGCGGCTCCAGCACATGCAGGTTGGCCGCGACCGCGACGGCGCTGGAGGCCGTCATCGGGTCGAAGCCGCCGGACAGGGCGTAGGCGAGGGCGGCCTGGATGGTGTCCTTGGCGCCGCCGGATCCGCCGGAGCCGGTCGAGGAGGGCCCGCCGCACGCGGTCAGGCCCGCGCTGATCGTCGCCGCCGCGCCGAGCAGTCCGGTGTAGCGGAGGAAGTCGCGGCGGCTCGTGTCGCCGCCGGGGCGCAGGTCGGTCACGTCGTCTCCCGGGTGAGGGTGGGGTTGCAGGGTAGTCGGCGCAGGTCGTGGGGGAGGTAGGACATCCAACGTCGTTCGTCGGTGTACGGTAGGCCCCGGTACCGGCGAGGTCAAGTGCCGAGTCGCGGACGAATCGACGGGATGGGGAGCGTGGGCCGATGACCGCAGCGCGGACGCGGGGACGTGCGACGCGCGGCCGGAGCAGCCGGACCGAGGAGGTTCAGCAGCGGATCAAGCAGCTGATCCTGGAGCGCGGACTGGCGGTCGGCGATCCGATGCCCACCGAGTTCGACCTGGTCGAGGAGCTCGACGTCAGCCGCAACTCGCTGCGCGAGGCGCTGAAGGCGCTCCAGGCCGTCGGCATCGTGGAGATCAGGCACGGCTTCGGCATGTACGTCGGGAGCATGTCGCTCGACGCGCTCGTCGACGAGCTGACCTTCCACGCCCGCATCTCCAAGCGGCAGGGGCGCGACGATCTGGCGCACCTGGTCGACGTCCGCGAGGTGCTCGAACGCGGCCTGGTGGAGCAGGTGATCGACCGCGGCCTGGCCGCCGGCAACGCCGAGCTGGACGAGGTCATGCGCCGAATGGACGCCGAGGCGGCCGCCGGGCAGGTCACGCCGGAGACCGACCGCATGTTCCACGAGCTGCTCTACCGCCCGCTCGCCAACCCCATCGTGAACCAGTTGCTCGGCGCGTTTTGGGACGTCTACCGGACGCTCCAGCATGACCTCGCGCCCGTGCGGCAGGAGGCGTCCGACGTCGCCCAGCGGCACCGCGACATCTACGAGGCACTGCGCGCCGGCGACCGCCGGGCCGCCGCCACCGCGATGGCCGCGCACTTCCGCGGCATCCGGGAACGCCTGGCGCAGGCGCGCGGAGACTGATCGGTGGGGGTTGACGGCCCCTCGCACCACGTCTACCTTCGTCGGACATCCTACATCCTACGTCCGAGGTACAAGCCATGCACGCGTCCCCACGCGCCGCCACGGTCGCCGCCATCACCCTCCTGGCCCTGATGCCCGCCGCCCCCTCGCACGCCGCCGGCCAAGCCGCCGCCGGCCAAGCCGCCCTCGTCACGCAGGACTGCACGTCCAGTCGCATCCAGGAAACGGTCGTCAACCGGACGTCCAGCCCCACCACCTTCACCCTGACCTGGCCGGGCACCGGCACCTGGACGGCCCGGGTCGCCGCCGGCGACAGCGCCAACTTCCACTTCACCAGGCCGTCCGGAACCGCCTACACCTTCCACACGACGACGCCTGAGGGCCTCGACCAGACGAACAGCGGCACACTCGACTGCACCAACGCGCTCAGCGCGCGCACCGCCATGGACTGCGGCGCACCCCACCGCCTTCGGCTCATCCTGGCCAACAGATCCCCGGCCGACCGCGCGTTCACCGTCACCTGGCCCGGACGCTCCAGTTGGACCGTCACCGTCCCTGCGGGCGCGGGCAACAACGACCTCTTCTGGACGGTCCCCGACAGGACCCCCTACACCTTCCGGATCTCCTCGGGCACCTGGAGCGACACCCTGTCAGGCACCTCCGGGTGCGGTCTCGGCTCCGGTACGCCCGGCATGAACGCCCAGACCGTCCTGACCACGTCCACCGTGATCGACGGCTTGGACAAGGCGGCCAAGTCCGTTCGCATCCCTGCCCTCGCCGTGAGCAACCACGGCACCGTGGTCGCCGTCATGGACGCCCGCGTGGACGGGAGCTACGACCTCGGCGGCGGCACCAACAACATCCAGCTCGCCATGACCCGCAGCACCGACGGCGGCGCGACGTTCTTCCACCCGAAGATCATCGCCAAGGCGCCCACGGCCTCCGAGGGGTACGGCGACCCGAGCCTGCTCGTCGACCGGACCACCGGCCAGATCTTCTGCTTCTTCACCTACGCCCCCAAACCCGGCGTCGGCTACTCCGGCTCCACTCCCGGCGACACATCGGCGACCGCGACCACCAACACCCACATCCGCTACGTCACCTCGACCGACGACGGCGCCACCTGGAGCACCCCCGTCGACCTGAACCCCCAGGTCCGCAAGGTGGACTGGGCAGGCATGTTCGCCTCCTCTGGCCACGGGATCCAACTGGCCTCCGGTCGCCTGGTCCAGCCGATCGTCTACCGCGACGCCTCCGGCGACCATGCGGCCGACATCTACTCCGACGACCACGGAACGTCCTGGCACAACGGCACGACCGCGGGCTCAGGCGTCAACGAGAGCAAGGCCGTCCAGCGCTCCACCGGCCGCGTGGCGCAGAACATGCGCTCCAACGCCGGCGGCGACCGCTGGTACTCCACCGCCCCCGACGTCACCGCCCCCTTCGGCGCCGCCTGGAACAGCGGTCTGATCGACCCGGGCTGCAACGGCGACGAGATCTCCTACCTGAGCCCCACCGCCGGCGCCCCGTCCCTGACGGACATCGCCCTGCACAGCAACAACGCGGCCACGTCCCGCACCGGCCTCACCATCCGCGTGAGCCGCGACGACGGCGCGAGTTGGCCTCACGAAGCCCTCATCAAACCCGGCACCGCCGGCTACTCGACCATGGCCGTCCTACCCGACGGCACCACAGCCACCCTCTACGAGATAGCCGACACCGGCGGCATCGTCTTCACCCGCCAATCCCTCCGCTGGCTGGAGTCCTGAACCCAAACGGAGGTCGAGGCCGGTGGCCTCGACCTCCGAGGACGTCGTCCATCGACAAACGCGATTGCTTCCCACCGACGAGGGCCGCGGTGTCAACCTGAGTATTCGGGCACCTGCATTACTGGGGCGGTGACTACGGAGCAACGGGCTTGCCGCTGGGCGGTGGGCATGGCAGGGCGCATTCCGACGACCGGCACCGGGGATCCGTCGGAATAGGTGTTGTCGTGGACACCGAAGGCGTCCGGGTCGCCGGCGGACTGGGAGATGCCGGGTCGGCCCGGCTGCCCGGCGGCGGGATCGACGAAGCGGTTGTCGAAGACGACGATCGACTGTTCCACGCCCGTGCCCGCGAAGTCGCGCCAGTACTGGATGCCGCTGTGGTCGGCTCCGGCGGAGAAGTTGCGGATGTCGTAGACGTTGCCGCAGACCACGACGTCCTGGAACATCTCGGGAACGTTCGTCGCGGCGTAGGTGTAGAGCAGCACGGCCGTGCCGTTGCGTACCTTCAGCCCGCCGGCGGCGGTCTGGGGCCAGCCCCGCACCCAGTTGCCCTTGACCGTCAGGCCCCCGAAACCCCATGCGCAGAGCGCGTGATCGCTCTTGGCCCGGCTCCGCGGGTCGCGGATCACGATGTTGCCGCTCGCGGTGAGGTTCTGGTCGACTTTGAGGCGATGGATTGCTCCCCCGGTACTTACGTGAAGATCGGCGTCCACGCTGAAATAATTCGCCTCACGCCACGAAGGCGCGAATGAAGCATGCTGATGCCTAGTACTCCAGGCACCTTTCCTCGCCCTCACCTACCATCACAAGCGCCGGCGGCGCCACGCCAGGTTGGGAAGCGGCTCCGCACGCCGCACGTGTGGCGACCGCCACCAGCGTCCAACTCCGCGTGACCGCCACCTATCTGAACACGGCCGAACCTGCCGAGAGCGGACGTGGTGCACGACTCCATGCTCGCCCCCGCGGCCGCCGATCGCGCCCTTGTCGCAGAGTTGCTTCGCTGTGGACTGTGTCGAGCCCGCGCCACTATTCTTTAGGGGCTCGCGATTCGGCATGTAGACGAGCTGCATTCTCGCAACGGTTGTTACGCAGTAGGAGAGGTTCCATGGAGGTCGAAGCCAAGGCTGAGATCGACCGGCTGATGCGCATGCTCTTTGGTGCGTTCACCAACGTCGACGGCATCCTGCCGAACCTCGACGTTGTCCGCGAAGTGTTCATTTCACAGGGGATGATTATCAAGAACGTCGGAGGCGAGACTGTCATCTACGACCTGGATGCGTTTATCGTGCCCAGGAATGAAATGCTCACCGATGGGACGCTGACTGAGTTCTCGGAATGGGAAGTTGCGGAGCGCACAGAAATATTCGGTGCGATCGCCCATCGCTTCAGCGAGTACGGCAAGTCAGGTTACCTAAACGGTGAGTGGTTTGAGGGTTTTGGTCGTAAGACGACTCAATTCATCCGCACGCCCGAGGGCTGGAAGATAAGCTCGCTGGCTTGGGGCGAAGTATAGGATGGCCCACTAACCGATCCTGAGCGCCAGGCGCCCCGGGGTCCGGGGGCCATCGTGTTAGGCGACGTCTTCAACGCCGGCCGCCTGCAGTTCCGCCGGCGACGTCACCGCTCATCTTGGACCGCTGTGGCGGTGGGGGTTCACAGCATGTAGATGGTGCGCCCTTCAAGGATGGTCCTTAGGCAGGTGGGATCTTCGGTTTCGGCGGCCATGGCGGGAAGACGGGTGTCGGGATCCAATGCCGTGCAGTTCCAGATCGCGAGTGAGCCCGGTTTCCCTGGCGCCAGGGATCCGCCATCGCGGCCGGCCGCCCGCCACCCGCCGATGGTGTGGGCACGAACTGCTTCGGCTACTGTGATCCTTTGCTCGGGGTTGTGATGGTTGACGGCCGCGCGTATGGCCTGCCAGGGGCCCATCGGCATGATGGGTGAGTCCGAGCTGAGTGCGAGCGGTACTCCCGCGTCAAGGAGTGCCCGGAACGGATTCATCGACCTTGCCCTGGCTCCGCCGAGCCGGTTTGCGTACATGCCGCCGGTCCCACCCCAGAGGGCGTCGGCGATCGGTTGGACGCTGGCCGTGATCCCCAGTCTGGCCATGACCGCGATCATGTCGGCGTCGAGCATTTCGACGTGCTCCAGCCGGTGGCGGGCAGCCCTGATGCGTTCAGCCCCGATGAGGGTCGCCGCGACTTCGAAGCCGCGCAGGACGGTCCGCAGCGCACCGTCGCCGATGGCGTGGAACCCGGCTTGGAGGCCCTGGCCGGTGCAGTCCAGGACATGCTCGGTTACCTCTGCGACGGTTCGGTAACCGTGGCCGGTGTTTGCGGGTTCGTCGGTGTAGGGGCTGGTCAGGCAGGCGGTGTGCGATCCGATCGAGCCGTCGGCCAGGAGGTCGCCGGCCAGGCCGGCCAGGCCGTGCCGGCGGGCGAGTGCGGTGGCGCCGATCTCGCCCCAGTAACCGATCACCTCCGGTAGGGGCTCGCTGCGGGCCAGTTCAAGGAGCGCCGAAAGGTCGTCCTCGCTGGACAGCCCCGGTGCGGCGTTCTCGTGCAGGCAGCCGATGCCGCGCCGGGCCGCCTCCCGCAGCGTTCGGCGCTGGACGCGGCGGCGCTGCTGTGCGGTGAGGCTGTCAAAGGCGTACCGGCGGATGATGTGGTGCGCGTCCAGCCTCACCGGCTCTTCCGGTTCGAAGCCGGTGTGCGTGCGGGCCTGCGGGACGGCTGCCAGCAGTGCCGTGGACACGACCGCGGAGTGGGCGTCGGTCCTGGACAGGTAACAGGCCGCTCCGCGGGCGGCGGCGTCGAGTTCAGCGGTGGTGGGGGGCCGGCGCTCTGGCCAGCGGGTCTCGTCCCAGCCATGACCGATCAGGATCTCGCCCGGGCGTGCGGCGGCATGCTCGGCGAGCCGCCGCAGCGCTTCCCCTAAGGACGGGCAGCCGGTGAGGTCCAGTCCGTCCAGCGCCACCCCGGTCGCGGTGACATGGACATGGGTGTCGACGAAGGCGGGGGTGACCAGCGCGCCGGCCAGGTCCACGACCTGGTCGGCCCCGTGACCATCGGCCTCGGGGTCCTGGTCGCGGCCGACCCAGACGATGGTGTCGCCCTGTAGCAACAGCGCCGTTGCAGCATCGTCCACCGGTGAGTGGACGATGCCGCCCCAGTACAGCACACGTGACATTCGCGTCCCCCTTTGTTCAGCGTTCGAGTACTGCGCGCAGAAAGGCCCGTGCCCGCGGCGTGGCCGGTTCGTCCAGGACGGCCTGCGGCCTGCCCTGCTCGATGATCCCGCCGTCGGCGACCAGGACCACGCGGTCGGCGACCTTGCGGGCGAACTGCATCTCGTGGGTGACGACGAGCATGGTCATGCCCTCGGCTGCCAGCGTCCGCATGACCTCCAGGACCTCACCGACGAGTTCGGGGTCGAGCGCGGAGGTCGGCTCGTCGAACAGCATGAGCCGGGGGCGCATCGCGAGCGCGCGGGCGATCGCGACCCGCTGCCGCTGCCCTCCCGACAAGCTGGACGGGAAGGCGTCGCACTTGTCGGAGAGGCCGACCTTGTCCAGCAGTTGACGAGCCTCCTCCCGGACTTTGTCGCGCTGCCCTCCCGCCACCTTGACCGGCGCGCACATGACGTTGCCGAGCACCGTCATGTGGGGGAAGAGGTTGAAGTTCTGGAAGACCATCCCGACATTGCGGCGGATGCGGTTGAGCGGGCCCGGCTGGTAGGAGAGCCGTTCGCCGCCGATGTCGATGGTCCCCGCATCGAGCCGTTCCAGACCGTTCACACAGCGCAACAAGGTGCTCTTACCCGCCCCGGACGGCCCGATGAGCACGACCACTTCGCTCTGGCGCACATCCAGGTCGACGTCCTGGAACACCGCGAGCGGCCCGAAGGCCTTGGTCGCCCCGCGGATCTGGACCAGCATCAGACGCCGTACCTTCCCAAGCGCCGTTCCAACATTCGGACGCCTCCCGACAACAGCAGGACGATGGCGAGGTAGTAGATCCCGACTATCACGAAGAACTCCAGCGGCCGGAACTTCTCCGCGGCCACGATCTGCGCGGTCCGGAACAGTTCGGCGACGGTGATGAACGCCGCGACGGAGGTGTCCTTCACCGCGATGATGAACTGGTTGCCCAGCGAGGGCAGGACGGTGCGCAGTGCCTGCGGCGCGACCACCAGGCGCATCGTCTTCCAGGAGCCCATGCCCAGTGAGCGGCCCGCCTCGACCTGCCCGGTGGGCACCGCCTGGATCCCGGACCGGTAGATCTCTGCCACGTAGGCCGCGTTGTGGGCCGTCAGCCCTATCACACCGGCCCAGAACGCCTCGATGGTCAGGACCGAGGCCAGGCCGAAGTAGATGATGAACAGCTGGGTGACCAGAGGCGTCCCCCGGATGAGGGCGATGTAGCCGGTCGCCGCTGCTCGCACTGTCCTCAGCCGACTCAGCCGGCAGTAGGCCAGGGCGGCGCCGAGTACGGCGGCGAGCACGATCGACCACAGCGCCAGCTGCAGCGTGAGCCACAGCGCCTGCAGGAAGGTAGGCGCCGTCTGGATGAAATCGGAGAGCCAATGCATGAAGGGCGGCTCTCACGGTTGGGTGGGGGAGATGCCGAACCACTGCTGGAAGATTCTGGTGTAGGTGCCGTCGGCCTTCATGTCGGTGAGCGCCTTGTTGACGGCCGTCAGCAGCCTGCGGTGCTTCTTGCGGACCGGGATGGCCGCCGAGTTGTCCAGCAGCGCGGGCCCCACCGGCTTGACCTGCATGCCGCCCTTCTTGGCGGCGTAGGCACCGACGAGCTTGTCGACGATCGCGGCGTCGGCGCGTCCGGTGGGAACGTCCTTGAGGGCGTCGACGTCACTCTCATACGTCTTCACCTTCTCGACATTGGACCTCTTCTTCATCGCGGCTTCGAAGGTGCTGCCCAGTGGGACCCCGACCACGGCTCCGCGCAGGTCGTCGATGGATCGTGCGGTGGAGCCCGACTTCACCCACAGGAACGCGCCGGACTTGTAGTAGTCGGAGGAGAAGTCCACCACCTTCGCGCGCTCCGGTGTGTTGGTCATCGAGCCGACGATCGCGTCGTAGCGGCCCGCCTGGAGACCCGCGAGGAGGCTGTTGAACGCTCCGGTGGACGGCTTGGGCGTGAGCTTGAGCCGTTTCGCCACCTCCGTTCCGATGGCGACGTCGAACCCGGTGAGCTTGCCGTTCTCGTAGAAACTGAACGGGGCGAGCTGCCCGCTCAGGGCGAACGTGAACTCCCCATCGCCGACGAGTCCGTAACCGGAGTCTCCGCCGCTGCCCGAGCCGCCATCGAGCCCGGCGCACCCGCCGAGCAGGACGGCCGCGATCACGATGGCACCGCCCCGGACGGCCGCCCTCCTGCCCGCCATCCGCCTGCCCGCCATCCGCCTGGCACCATCCTCTACGCATCGGCCGACTTTCCTGCGGCCACTGAGCGTGCTGACGATCATGGTCAAACTCCATGTTCGGTCTTGATGGGTTGGGAAGCCCTCTCGCACACCACTTCAACCAGCCAGTGACTTCGGCGGGCGCCCCCGCCGCTCTTGTCGCTCACCGTCGGCCACCCTGCCCGGCCCCGCCTTATGGGGACCGACGGACTCGCAGCCCTTGCCATGCCGGTCCCTGCGCCCTATGCGACCAGCGCCGGCCCCGCCCGCGACGGCCATCGCTTCGGTGGCCACGGCCTTGCCTCCTCCCATGAATCGCGTAATGCTGTATACAGCACACTGCATCCTGTGTTCTCGTCAAGAGGGTGAGGCAAGGAATGTGAAGGAGAGGGAGATGAACGCGCACCCCTACATC